>JACQWN010000165.1 GCA_016209245.1 Bacteroidia bacterium | reverse complement strand
TCAAAAATGATAAAACCAAATCCATTTACACCAAAATCAGGTTTAGAACCAAAAGTCTTTATTAACAGGGAAAAAGAAATAAAGTTCTTCAATAATAGAATCAGAGAATCGAAACAAGGAGATATAAACCATTATATCATCAATGGAATATGGGGCTCCGGTAAAACCAGCTTATTGAGATATTTCAAATTGCTTGCCCAGGAACAGAAATGCACTGCCAGTTATTTTCTTGCCAGGGAGCTGCCGGAAAATATATCCGACATAGAAATAAGCATTCATATTATTCAATCAGTAATAAGAAATATTCCTCATGATTTATCTAAGAAAAATAGCAGATTGCTCAAATCAATTAATAGTTTTGGAATACAGGTGTTAGGTTCCGGCTTTAACATTTCGTTTGAGGTTGATAAGAATAAAATTATTGATTCGCAGATATTTCTTATTGATAGCTTGCTGAATATCTGGAACGATATTAAAAGACATACGGATTTGCTTATTATTTTAATTGATGATATTCAGAATTATTTCAAAGTGCAGAGGTTATTTACAACATTAAAAAATGCACTTTCAGACAAAGCTATCATTGATGAATCCAAAATTTTATTTATACTTAGTTCAACAATAGATGGATGGAAACCTTTTATTAAAATGAACCATCCAATTGGACGATTTTTTATTCCACGAATGGAATTGCAGAATTTTGACAGAGAAAATACAATTAAACTGATTGATAATATACTTGAAGATACTGGTATCAATTTTACCGTTTCTGTAAAAGATAAAATATTTCAATATACCGATGGACATCTTTTTCAAATACACGCACTTGGCAGAGCGCTCTATGACAATCATAAAAATGGCAAGGTAACTGATAATGAATGGAAAATTGGATTTAAGGAGGCATTATTTTATCTGGGAAATGCAGTTTATGATGGTATAGTTGCGAACATAAGCGATAATGAAATTAAAATTATAAATGGATTGAAATTATTCGAGATCAATAAAATAAGCGACATTAACAGGAAAATTCCTATTAAAGGGATAAATGTATATTTGCGAAGATTAATTGAAAAGGGCATATTGAAATCATTTAATCGTGGCGAATATGTAATACAGGATAAAATGCTATCAGAATATTTACAAAGAAATAACAAAAATAACAAATAACGTTTGTTTTTGTTATTTTTGTTATTTAGAAAAATAAAGGATTTTGAAAAGGACATTTGTCACCAATCTGGCATTATTGCTATTCTTAAATCTGCTGATTAAGCCGTTCTGGATTTTTGTTATCGAGGTTAATGTGCAGAATAGAGTAGGAGAGGAGAATTATGGATTTTATTTTGCATTGCTGAATTTTTCATTGCTTCTGAATATATTGCTCGATCTTGGGATAACCAACTATAACAACAGAAATATAGCCCAAAATCAACAACTGCTAAGTAAGCATGTTTCAAATATCGTTCCTTTGAAATTTATGCTTGCAGTTTTTTATTTCATTATCAGCATATCCATTGCTTTAATTATCGGATATGACATTAGTCAAATGAAGCTGCTATTTTTTTTAATTTTCAATCAGTTTTTATTATCATTTATTTTATATCTCCGGTCAAATATCAGCGGAATTCAATTATTCAAAACCGACAGTCTTTTATCGGTGCTTGATAGAACGGTAATGATTATTATATGTTGTATATTATTATGGGGAAATGTTACAGATGATAAATTTCATATAGAATGGCTTGTATATGTTCAGACAGGTGCATATTTATTTACCGCATTTGTAGTTTTTTTAATTGTTTCAACAAAATGTGAATTTTTGAAGCCCAGGTTCGACTGGCGGTTTTTTATTGTTTTTCTTAAACAAAGCTATCCTTATGCATTTTTAATCCTGCTTATGATGTTTTACAATAGGATTGACTCAGTATTGCTGGAAAGACTTCTTCCGGGTACTACAGGTGAACAACAGGCAGGGGTTTATGCTCAGGGCTTCCGTTTTCTCGATGCTTTTGTCAATTTCGGACTTCTCTTCGCAAGTCTTTTATTGCCGATGTTTGCAAAAATGATTAAGCAGAAAGAACCCATTGTTCAGCTTGTTCAACTGGCATTTCTTTTTCTTTTCATACCTGGTATTATAATTGCAGTCGCTTCCGTCAGCTACAGAAATGAAATAATGGAATTCTTCTATCCGGAGCATACACCTGTCACACCGGTAATTTTCTCAATTCTGATGTTCAGCTTTATTTTTACTTCGACCGGCACTTATATTTTTGGAGCTTTACTTACCGCAAACGGCAGTATGAAACATTTGAATATTATGGCAATAATTGCAATATCGGTAAATATAATAGCTAATATTATTATTATACCAATTTATGGAGCATTAGGTTCAGCAATAGTTAACCTAGTAACACAAGTATTTACATGGATTGTACAATTATATCTCGCCATAAAAATTTTCGGCTTCAAAATTAATACCCGGCTTATTATACTTTTATGTATATATATTTTGTTTATAAGCTTCTTCGGGATTTATTTTAAAGCATTAATCCCTTCCTGGTTTACCGGAATTTTATTGCTTGGAATTACCGGCTTTTTACTGGCATTTTTTCTTAAATTGTGGAATATTAAGACGATTTATGAAATAATCAGGGATAAGTAATTATTTGGTCACTGTTCGGGGTTTCCTGTTAAGAATTGAATTGACCTAATTACTCTACAATCCGTACATGCTTTACTTTTCCTCTGTAAATTCCGCCAATTTCTCCTTCAACTTTGGTCGGCTGTTCAAGGGAAGTGCCAATCTCCCTGTTAATATATAGATTTGCATGACCGGGAAACAACGATGATATATCATTCGGCCTGATAATAATTGAATTAGCACCTTGTATATTTGTTGATAGTGTTGCTGAAATTGTATCTGAAACTGCTATAGTAAGATTGACGGATTCATTATGTCCGACGGGTACACCTCGCCAGAATATTTCATATTCTGAAGTTTTACTTAGTTGTGGCGGTAAGCTGTCAATTTCGACAGGGTGAAGCTTTAACCTGTTCGTATAAATTTTGTTCTCGGTATCGGTAAACTCGAATATATAAAGATTGTCTTTATTCCTGATGTTCGATACCCTGTAAACAAAGCCGGTAAGCCATTCTTTTTCGCCACGCATTGTTTCCTCATTAACCTGTATTTTGCTTGGGTTGGTAAGGTCAAGCGTATTACCCTGCCAGCTTTCAAACATCCACATTGGAGCCGTTAAGGTTATTTCGTTGAGCATTGAAAGTTTTGCTGCATCTAAAATTTCCAATTCTAATGGCAGCCCTTCATTGTCAAGGTGAAGAATTACTCCTTCTTTCAAGTCAACCGAATCAGCAAGCTTTCCGTTTCGCAATTGAATAATCAACACATCAGCTTCTTTTGAATATTTTATCTTCATAAATATTTCCTCCTTTATAGTATTTTTCTAAATTTTGCTTATATTCATTTCAAAAAAAATTTCGACCGCCTTACTTCGACTGCGCTCAGCACAAGTCGGCGGTATTTTTAAAATAGTCAAATTGACTAATAGTCAATAATTAGTCCTTAAGGCAGCGCACCGAAAAGCCGTACTCCTTAGCGCTGCCGCCCCGGTACACAGTGGCGTTACTGTAGTCCAGATTGCGTATCCATGCATTCGTGCTACTGTACTCCGTAGCCGACCACCAGTAGCCGTAGTTGCCCGAATCGCTGAACGTGCCGTCGCTGTAAAGCCGGTAGCCGCCGGGCAAAGCTGTAAATCCGCTTAAATTAGTTGCGTCAGAATTGGGTGAATTCCAATGTAATGTACCCTCTTCTTTTAATCTTCCTCCTGCAATATTGCTACCTAAATACTGTACTAATTGCTCCCATTCAACATCACCCGGTACATGCCAGCCTGTTGGACATACTCCTTGTACTCCACTGGGATTGGTATTGCTGCTCAATGCTTCATTCATTACTGCCGCCCAGGTATATAACAAACCATACGTATCCTTAAGTTCGATACTATCTTTGTAAACAAACCAATATTTTGTAGAATCATCTCCATAAATACCACCAACTCCGGTACCATCAATCAACAAAGTTCCGTCTGCATAATGAGTAGTTTTAAGGTTTTCTTTCATCCAGCATTGGTCACCTATTTGTACGGTATTATAAACATTTCCGTCATAATCTGTAACGGTAACAGCTCCTGAGCAAGGCTCTCCCAAAGGATCATTAATGATATTAATTGCAATTAAATTTCCTGCATCTGTTATATACAGTTCAAAATCTTCATTATTTTTATTCAATCTTACATTATTGGCAAACAAAGCATAAGGAACGCTCAAAAATTGGCTTGTTCCCATTTCTGAATAAGAAGATCCGCCGGTTTCATCCAATTCAATTTTAGCAAAATAGGTGCCCGATGCCCAGTTAATTAAGGCAAAAACGCCTGTTTGAACCGTACCGCTTCCGATTTCAAGGTTTACAAGACCAAAAGCATTAGTCGTTACGTTATGAGTTTCTGAATAGATACACGGATTACTAATACTGTCTTTCAAAATACTTATGCGAATACTTACGTTTTGAGCGACGATTACACTACCCTGCTCGTTTCTGATAACGGCCTGATATTTAAAGCCATTTGGAGCCTGGGCAAGCGCTGATAATACTATAACTATAGTTAAACCGGTTGTTAATACTAATTCTTTCATAATTTTAGGTTTTTATTGTATGACAATTTTGATATTTTTTATTTGTTCATTTCCTTCATATAAGGAAAAAAAGTACAAACCTGAATTTAGTTCTGATGTAGATATTTCGGCAGTATTTGAGCTTATTTTATTTTCAAAGAGTTTTTTCCCATTATTGTCACAAAGGACATATCTGTAATTTTAAAAAGTTTTATATTAGTCTTTTATTACTTAATTAACGTGTACAAGCTTGAACAGTGCCGACTACAAATGTACTATTAAATTTTTAGAAAGCAAAAAGACGGGTGTTTTTTCCAGAGTGTTTACCCTGTGAAATAAGCTTTTGGTTCGCTTTGCTGAACTATTTTATTATGCGTTCGTGCGAATTAATCAGCGTAGAGTTAAGCTAACTGTTTTTTCCGTTTAGATTTTGTCAAGGGAAGTCTGAATATTTTTTTCTTCCTTTGATTTCTTTCATCAACTTTCTAAAGTCAGCAAGTTCCTCTTCTGTCCAGGGTTCAGATTTAACAGTGAAATCAACATCTCTCGGTTCTTTAATTAGTGTCTGTCTGTAAAGTCATAAAAATAGAACGCAGATAACGCTGATACTTATGATTAATTATGATTAAATCCGTGAAAATCATAACAATCTGCGTCATCAGCGTTCCATTG
>JACQWN010000280.1 GCA_016209245.1 Bacteroidia bacterium | reverse complement strand
TGCGTCTCTACATCGCAAACCTCTCTTAAAAATCATTATAATAAATTTTTTGCAATCATTCTTGATTCATAATCACTATTCATATAATCATTAAAATCGGGATTATTAATAAATGTAACAATATTCATAGTTTTTTCAATAATTTCCGACATCCGGTTAAAAGAAATTCTGTCGTTCAGAAAAGCTTCGACGGCGATTTCATTTGCTGCATTCAGGATACAAGGCATATTACCACCCTTACGTAAAGCTTCGAATGACAATGCAAGATTAGGAAATTTTTTAATATCAGGAAATTCAAAAGTTAAATTTGGATATTTTATGAAGCTGAATCTTGGGTAATCTGATTTCATTCTTTTAGGAAAGCTCATGGCGTATTGAATGGGCAGTCTCATATCAGGGATGCTCATCTGGGCTTTCATCGAGCCATCCTCGAATTGAACAATCGAGTGAATTACCGATTGGGGATGTATAATTATTTTGATTTGTTCGGGGCTGAGATTGAAAAGCCAGTGCGCTTCGATTGCTTCAAGCCCTTTATTCATTAATGTTGCAGAATCAATAGTAATTTTATTTCCCATATTCCAGTTGGGATGCTGCAATGCTTGTTTTTTTGTAACGGTTTCAAGAAATTCGATTTGTTTATCTCTGAAAGGTCCGCCTGAAGCTGTCAAGTAAATTTTTTCGACAGGGTTTCCTTGTTCGCCGGCAAGGCATTGATAAATAGCAGAATGTTCAGAGTCAACAGGGAAAATTGTAACATTATTTTTTTTGGCGAGTGATGTTATCAGCTCTCCTGCAACAACAAGCGTTTCTTTATTTGCAAGAGCGATTGTTTTTCCCGCCTTGATAGCATTGATAGTTGGCAGCAGTCCTGCGAAGCCCACTATAGCAACAAGAATAATATCAACATTTGCAAATACATTACAATCGTTAAGCGCTTCAGCGCCGGTAAATACTTTAGTTGTCAGGCAGGATAAAAAACTGGCGACCTGTGTGAATTTATCTTTATTTGTGATAATAACAGCTTCGGGTTTAAATTTTAATGCCTGTTCGATTAACAAACCGGCATTATTAAAAGCGGAAATAATTTTTAATTCAAAATGCTCAGGATGTTTTTCAATAACCTGCAATGCCTGAGTCCCTATCGAACCGGTAGAACCAAGTATGGCTATTCTTTTTTTCATCTTAAAAAATAATATAATCTTCAGGGTCTAATGGTGTTCCATTATACCATAATTCAAAATGAAGGTGAGGGCCTGTAGAAAATTCGCCTGAACCGCCGATAATAGCAACAGGGTCACCGGCATTAATATGGCTTCCTTGTTCTACAAGTTTTTCCCGCATATGTTTATAAATTGAAATGAAATTATTGTCATGCTGAATCTGAAGGATATAACCGGCTTCAATAGTCCATGAGGCAAGAACTACCGTTCCGTCCAGTATTGAATGAATCGTTTCATCTTGGGCGCCAACGATATCACATCCAAAATGTCCCAGTGATAAATCAAAACGGCTCGAAATCAATCCTTTTACAGGAGGGAAAAATTGCATATCTGAAATTGGCTTTTTTGTTTTTGTTTCGGCTGATTCAGGGAACATGTTTTGTTGATTTACAGGTTTATAAATGTAGTGTCGTTATATATTACCAGCCGGTATTTAAACCGGAGTTTTTTAAAAAAATTTTTCATTAAAGCTGCCGAATAGTTACAAAAGCATTAAATAGAGTCTGTCTTTAATGTCGGATAAATTTTAAAAATTAAAAATATTCAGCCACAGATTACACTGATTAAAAGGCAATTAATAATTATTAAATCTGTGAAATCTGTGGCTTGTATTGACATTATGGACAGTCACTAAATATCGCCTCAAAGATAAATAAATATAAAATATTTGGGCTAATATAATTAAAATATTTGGAAATTCTTGCAAAGAATGAATTTATATATTATATTTGCACGCTTTTTAAAGAATATACTGCGGGGTGGAGCAGTGGTAGCTCGTTGGGCTCATAACCCAAAGGTCGTAGGTTCGAGTCCTACCCCCGCTACGAATTTTGTCATTCAAACAATGTCGCCTAAGGCGACATTGTTTTTTAAAAGTACCCTTCCCTTTTTCTGTCTTCCATGGCTGCTTCCGAACGTTTGTCGTCGGCACGGCTTCCCCGTTCAGTAACACGTGTTGCAGCTACTTCCTGAATTATTTCTTCAAGTGTGGTCGCCTTTGAAAGTGTCAGGCCGGTACAAGTAATATCGCCGATTGTTCTGCATCGTACTTCTTTTATTTCAATTTTTTCGGCAGGTTTAAGTTTCATAAATCAATTACTGATTGGAAAAACCCGGAAGTGTTCGCCAATGTTTTTCTTCCCGTTAAAAATATTCCAAAGCTCAGGACGCTGATTTTTTGGCTCCCATTGGCCAAATTCATCCCGATGTGAAAAAAATCTCTCTTTTGCCCTTGCCTTTTCTTCATCTCTGCGGCCACCACCCATTGCAGCGTCAAACTTATATTCAGCTATAGCATCGAGCAATGTTACTGTTTGTGCAATATTTCTGCTTGCATAGTATCCGGTCTCTTCAGCTATACGGCCTTTGTCAATGGAATCCTGTACTAATGCCGCTATAAGCCGTGTTCCTGTTTTTTTCATCAGGTCATCCCGGTATTCAAGTGTCTCAATAAAATTATGGCCTGTATCAATATGTAAAAGAGGAAAGGGAACTTTTGCCGGATAAAATGCCTTTCTTGCCAGATAAAACATGACGATTGAATCTTTACCTCCCGAAAATAACAAAGTAGGATTTTCGAATTGCGCAATTACTTCCCGGATTACAAAGATTGATTCGGATTCGAGCTCACGGAGATGATTTATTGAAAACTTGTCCATATTTATTGATGAAAAGTTTGAAAGCCGATTTCTTTTAAAATACCGGTCATTTGATAATCATTTTTTTCAAAATTATAAATTTCAGCAAGTGTTATAGATTTTTCAACTCTGATATTGATTCCTAATTTATTGAGCAGAATTTGCGCTTTATGAGTCTCAAGCTCACGGAATTCGTATCGCGCTATCAATCGCCCTTTGCGTAAAATCGCCGGATCAACCGTCTTTATACCGGTATTGAAAGTGCAGATAACTTTGACAGATAAAGCATCGCCCAGCAGACCATCGCCCAGATTAAGCAGATTTACCAGAGATGGATTTGTAAAAGTTCCTGTTTGCCGGATTTTTAAAATATCTTCACAATCCTCGATAATCAGTATGGAATCGGTATGATTTGAAATAAAGCTTAGAAAATCGGGATTGCTGATAACATCGAGCAAATGAAACGGAAGATATATAACTTTTTTCCTGGTATTTTGTATCAGATGCCTGATATAGCTTGTTTTTCCCGTACCGACCTTTCCATGTAAGAGAACAATTCCATTCGCCTTATCGGTATTTATGAATTTTTTAATTTCACTGTCAACCGCCGGAAAATCATCATTATAATGCGATGTAATATCTGTTTCGATATTTTTAATTTCAAATTTTTGAAGCACTAATCCGAATTCTTCCTTAGATATCATGAAAAACTGATTTCTTTTTTTAATGGATGGTCCTCTGATATGGCGTTTTATCACTTCAATAATATTATGCAATTCCTTTTCACTGATGCTTCTTCCATAAACAATATCGCAATTATCCTTTTCTATACGTGCAAGCACCCGGTCTTTAATTTGTAACAAATAGAACGAATGATAATTCGGAGTTACCATATCCTTGTTTCTTGAATAAACGTTTTTATGTAAAATGCAGCATCCATCCTGGGCGAATTTTTGCAACAGGTCGTCAATCAGGGGAAAAAGGTCGAAATATTTGCTGATATTATGAAGATGATATAATTCATTATACAGATAAATAAATACCCGTTCGATTGAAATTTCAGACGATTGTTCCTTAAAAATTTCATATAATTTCAATGCGGATTTATAATGTCTTTTTTTCTGATTTCGTATGACGTGGCTTATTGCCAAATTTGGCTTTCTTTTCATGGCTAATTTATTTTTAACTTTGTAATATTTGTTATACTATGAACGATTAATTATGAATTTTTATGTGTAGAGATTTTCCTAAATCAATGCAAAGATAAATAATTGATTTAATAAAGAGATGAATAATAGAAAAGTATTATATTTGTTGAAAATTTTTATGAAATGAAACTTACTATTGATTTTTTAATTAAAGAGGCAAAAGTATTTTGTAAAGCTGAAAGCAAAATTAAAAACAAAGAACTTTTTGGAATAACAGATGGTAAAGCAGGAAGCAGATATTATCGCATACCTTTCAGACAAAAATATTACAGCAGACGAAATAACACTACATCAAATAGCAAAACAAATTTTAAATCAACCTCCCGAACAAGGTTATCTAACTATTTCAAATGCTCTTCAATGGCGATTGCAATATCAACGGGTGGTTGATTTAGTTGACAAAGTTACTGGAGTTACAAAAATTATTGATAAGGTAAACGATAAATGAAAATTTTTGACACAAATATGACTCATACTGTTTTAGATTTTTTTAAATCTAAATTTTGTGACTTAAAATTATTTACATCAGCAAATGATTTATTATTTGAAAAAACAGGAATAATTAATTTTTTCAATACACAATATGAGTTTGACAAATTAAAAGCTATAGCTAATGAAAATATTAATATTGTAGAAGAACCGGACAGATCTGAATATGGAGATTTTCAAACCAACTTTGATTTGGCTAATAATATAGTTAAGTTTATAAATAGTGAAAATTTTCAATCTTCAATTGCAATAGAACCAACTTGCGGAAAAGGAAATTTTATTTTAGCATTAATAAAAAACAATATTCCTTTAAAAAAAATATATGGTATTGAAATATATAAACCATATATATGGGAATGTAAATTTTCCATACTTAATTTTTTTCATACTACTGCAATTAATGCGGTCACTGAAATTGAATTTATTCATTTAAATGTTTTTAATTTTGATTTTAGTTCAATAGCAGAAAAACATTTAGCAGAAAAAATTTTGATTATCGGCAACCCACCTTGGGTAACTAACTCTAAACTTAGTATTCTTAATTCATCTAACCTTCCTGAAAAAACAAATTTTAAAAAACATAATGGATTTGATGCAATAACAGGAAAAGGTAACTTTGACATCGGGGAATATATCTCATTAATGATGCTTGACGCTTTTCAAAATCATTATGGATTAATGGTCTTTCTATTAAAAAATTCTGTTATAAAAAATATACTTTTTGATCAAAAGATAAGGCAATACAAAATATCAAAAATTGAACAATATAATATTGACAGTAAAAAAGAATTCAATGTTTCAGTTGACGCTTCATTATTTTGTTGTAAACTAAATTCAAAACCCGAATTATTTTGTAATGAGTTTGATTTTTACAACAATTCAAAGCAATTTAATTCATTTGGTTGGTTTCATGAAAAATTTGTTTCAGATATTTCGCGTTATGAACTTTCACAAAATATTGATGGTAAATGCCAATTTGAATGGAGACAAGGCGTAAAACATGACTGTTCCAATATTATGGAACTTGAAAAACTTGATAACCATTTTGTAAATGGTATTAATCAAAATGTATCTATTGAAAATGATTTAATCTATGGGATTTTAAAAAGTTCCGATCTGAAAAGCAATGTAATTAATAAGTCCAGAAAATATACAATTATTACTCAACAAAGGATAGGGCAAGACACAAGTTATATTCGGTTAAAATTCCCAAAAACATTTAATTATTTAGAAGAAAATAAATCAACTTTTGAGCTGCGAAAATCTTCAATATATAAAGACAAACCGGCATATTCAATTTTCGGTATTGGCGATTATTCATTTAAACCTTTTAAAGTAGCCATTTCCGGCTTATATAAGAATTATTCATTTAACTTAATATTACCGCAAGAAAGTAAACCATTAATGCTTGATGATACATGCTATTTTTTAAGTTTTGATAATATTGAATTTGCGGTGTATTCTTATATCCTTTTAAATACAAACATATCAAAGGAGTTTCTGAAATCTGTGACATTTACTGATGCTAAAAGAATATTTACAAAAGATGTGTTAATGAGAATAGATTTATTTAAAATTTCAAAATTATTGAATATATCTTACATAGAGGAAGAAATTGATAAACTATTTTTAAATATATCAACAAGTAAATGGAATACTTTCATTTCAATTATATCCAATAAGAGCATTGTTCAAACAAACATTTTTGAAACAATCAACGTCACAAACCCCTAAGGATTTACGTTTGGGAAAATAAGGTATATCTGAAAATAATTCATTGCGTTGAAATAATTTGATTTTTTTTAGATTAGTCTATATTTGTACCTTTTTTTAAAAAACAGGTGAGAGATAACAGAAATGAGCAAGTTTACCGAATATAAGAATTTTGACCTTTCAGCAATCAATAAAGAAATACAAAAAGTTTGGGCTGAAGAAAAGACATTTGAGAAAAGTATCGTCATCAGAAATGAGAATGATCTCTTTATATTTTACGAAGGTCCTCCCACTGCAAACGGTATTCCCGGCATTCATCATGTTTTTGCAAGAACGATAAAAGATATTTTCTGCCGGTATAAAACAATGAAAGGTTATAAGGTAATAAGGAAAGCGGGATGGGACACACATGGACTTCCGGTTGAGCTGGGCGTGGAAAAAGAGCTTGGGATTACTAAAATTGATATCGGGAAGAAGATTTCGATTACAGATTTTAATGAAAAATGCAGGAAAGATGTGATGAGATATATAGATCTGTGGGAGAAACTTACAGCCGGCATGGGTTTCTGGATTGATATGGAGCAGCCTTATATTACATATACCAGCAAATACATGGAGACATTGTGGTGGCTCCTGAAGCAATTATACGATAAAGGATTGCTATATAAGGGCTACACAATACAACCATATTCTCCTGCTGCAGGTACAGGTCTAAGCTCGCATGAACTAAACTTGCCCGGTTGCTATAAACCGATAAAAGATATAACGGGCGTAGTTCAGTTTAAAATTATCAGAAACAATGCTTCGACACCGCTCAGCAACCATATATCAGAATCTTTATATACGCTTTGTGATACCGATGTTTATATCCTGGCTTGGACCACAACACCATGGACATTGCTCTCCAATACAGCGCTTGCCGTAGGAAAAGAAATTGACTATGCATTGGTTCGGACATTTAATCCATATTCAGGGCTTCCAATCAGTATAATTATGGCGAAGGAGCTTATGCCAACCTTATTCTATGAGAAAAACAAGGAATTAACCATTGAGGATTATAAGCCCGGTAACAAGCAAATTCCATATAAAATATTGAAGATTTTAAAAGGTAAGGAATTGGAGGGATTGAGATACGAGCAACTTCTTCCGTATCAGCAACCAAGCAATGGAGATTCGTTTCGGGTCGTAACAGGCGATTTTGTCTCGACTGAAGAAGGAACCGGCGTAGTGCATATCGCTCCAAGCTTTGGAGCCGACGATTTTAGGGTTGCAAAGGAATATGGACTCGGTTCATTGACGCTTGTTGATAAACAGGGTAAATTTATTGACGGGGTCGGAGAATTTAGCGGCAGGTACGTGAAAAATTCATACAGCCCTTCGATTCCTGAATCGGCAGTCGGCAGTCGGCAGTCGGCAGTCGGCAGTCGGCAGGATGCCGAGCCTGTAGATGTTGATATTATTGTAAAGCTCAAAAAAGAAAACAAGCTGTTTAAAACTGAAAAATACGAACATTCATATCCTCATTGCTGGCGGACAGATAAGCCAATTCTTTATTACCCGCTGGATACATGGTTTATTAAGACTACAGCGGAAAAAGAACGTTTAATCGAATTGAATAAGACAATTAACTGGCAACCTCCATCAACAGGTTCGGGCAGATTCGGTCAATGGCTGGAAAACCTGGTTGATTGGAACCTTTCACGTTCAAGATTCTGGGGTACACCGTTACCAATATGGAGAACCGATGACGGAAAAGAGCAACTGTGCATCGGGTCGTTCGCACAGTTAAAAGCGGAAATTGATAAAGCGGTCGAAGCCGGATTCATGAGCGAAAATCTATTGAAAAATTTTATTCCCGGCGATATGTCGGAAGCGAATTATTCTCATGTTAATCCGCATAGACCTTATGTTGACGAGTTTGTGCTTGTTTCCCCCTCGGGTAGAAAGATGTACCGCGAGACTGATTTAATTGACGGTTGGTTCGATTACGGCGCTATGCCTTATGCACAATTACATTATCCGTTTGAAAACCAGGATTTCTTTAAAAAATTTTTCCCTGCCGATTTTATCGCCGAAGGTGTTGATCAAACAAGAGGATGGTTTTTTACACTTCATGCTATAGCCGGTATGCTTTTCGATTCGGTCGCTTTCAAAAATATTATTTCAAACGGACTTGTGCTTGATAAAGATGGAAATAAAATGTCGAAACGGTTAGGCAATGCTGCCGACCCTTATAAGATAATTGAAGAGCACGGCTCCGACCCTTTACGTTGGTATATGATTACCAATTCGTCACCATGGGAAAATCTGAAATTCGATAGTTCAGGAATTGATGAAGTAAAGCGGAAATTTTTCGGCACATTATATAATACTTATTCCTTCTTCGCTTTATATGCTAATGTTGACGGATATAAGCATAATGAAACCGACATTCCGGTAAACGAAAGACCCGAGCTTGACCGCTGGATAATTTCTTTGCTTAATTCATTAGTGCCGGATGTTGAAGAATATTATGAAAAATATGAGCCGACAAAAGCCGGAAGAGCAATACAGGAATTTATTACCGGCCATTTGAGCAACTGGTATGTCCGGCTAAGCCGTAAAAGGTTCTGGATGGGAGAATATACTAACGATAAGATTTCCGCCTATCAAACTTTATATATTTGTCTTGAAACTGTTGCCCGGCTTGCATCGCCCATAGCTCCATTTTATATGGATAAACTTTTTCGGGATTTGACAAGTGTTACAGGAACATTTAGCCAAAGCTCCGTTCACCTTACCGATTTTCCTGTTTCAGATAAAAATCTAATCGTTAATGAGCTTGAACAAAGAATGGCTCTTGCCCAGCAAATATCTTCCATGACGCTCGGCTTGCGGAGAAAAGTTAATATTAAAGTGCGGCAACCGCTAAATTTGTTAAAAGTATCGGTTAAATCAGAAAAAGAACAGGAGGCGCTTAAATTAGTTGAACATATAATACTCGCTGAAGTAAATGTAAAACAACTGGAAATTATTGCTGAAGAAGATAAAACTATAGTAAAGAGAATAAAACCGAATTACAAAGTTCTTGGTCCGAAATATGGAAAGCTGACGAAACAAATAGCTGCCGTTATTGATTTATTCAGCCAGAACGATATTAACCGCTTTGAAGCAGAACAGAAAAAAGAGATAAGCATTGAAGGACAAAATTATGTTATAACCGGCGAAGATGTTGAAATTTTTACAAATGATATTCCGGGCTGGCTTGTTGCAAGCCAAGGAACAATTACTATTGCCTTGGATATTAATATTACCGCTCAGTTGCGGGAAGAGGGCATAGCCAGGGAATTTATTAACCGTATTCAAAATTACCGGAAAGAATCAGGTTTGGATGTTACCGATAAAATTATTCTTAATATTCAAAAACATAACATGATAAATTCGGCGATTGAAAACCATAAAACATATATTGGCATACAAACATTAGCCGTTGCTGTAAATTTAGTTGATAATTTGGAACAAATAAATTCAAAACTCGTAGAAATAGATAACAACATACAAACATACATCAATATAAAGAAAGCATAATATACCCAAAGAAATCAGGTTTGCAAAAATAATTTTAATCTAAATATCAACAAATATCTTTTAATATCAATTAATATCAGATATTTATTGATATTTGCTTCGCGATATTAGTTGATATTTTTTTTGCAAATTCGTTTTCTTTCAGTATAATAGCTTGAAAATGCGAAATATTATTTTCTTATTCCTATTCATTATATCATGCCACTCCTGTGATATCTTTTACAAAATTCCTTATTTTTCGCAATATCACGAAATCAATGACACATCATCAATAGATAGCGCTGAAAATTATTATGAAAATTTAAGCACAGATACAGATATAAATTATTTCCCCTTTTCAAATTATTTAATTTCAGATACAGCCCCTAATCAGCCATCCCAAACAATAAAGGCAGACCTTATCCATACTATTCTGGATGTAAGCTTTGACTGGAAAAATAAAAAGATGCCCGGAACGGCTGTTATAAAGCTTGTCCCTCATTTTTATCCTATTACCGAATTAGAGCTCGATGCCGTAGGGTTTATTATTGAAAAGGTTGAATTATTAACTGATTCCAACAATATTCCGCTTGCTTATGAGTACAATGATAAAATTATTTCAATTGCTTTGAATAAAAGTTATACACGAAAAGACACACTTATAGTTGAAATCCAATATATTGCGCAACCCGAAGATTTGATTGATAAGGGCTTAATTCATGAGTGGGATGAAAAAGGATTATTTTTTGTTAATCCCGACGGAAATGAAGAATGTTCACCGCGTCAGGTATGGACGCACAGTGAGCCGCAATCAGCTTCCTGTTGGTTTCCAACCATTGATGCGCCAAACCGGCGAATGAGCCAGGAATTATATATTACCGTTGACTATGATATGACTGCCGTATCAAACGGTTCGTTTATTTATTCCACATTAAATAAAGACAGTACATGGACTTATTACTGGCGGCAGGATATTCCACATCCTCCATATTTAACTTCATTGGTCGCAGGTAAGTTTAGTAAAGTAAAAGATATGTGGAAAGACAAAGATGTTGTTTATTATACCGACCCTGAATATGGTATATATGCCCGTGATATTTTTGGCAGAACCCCTGAAATGCTTGAGTTTTTTTCACAAAAATTCGGATTCCGTTTCCCATGGGATAAATATGCACAGATAATAGTGCATGACTTTGCATCAGGAGCTATGGAGAATACTTCCTGCACTTTTTTTGGCGATTTCGCCCAATTTACTCGTCGCGAATTGCTCGACAATAATATAGATGATGTTATTGCCCATGAATTGTCGCATCAATGGTTCGGAAATACAGTCACATGCGAATCATGGGCGAATCTCTTTCTTAATGAAGCATTTGCCACTTATTCCGAATTTCTCTGGGCGGAGTATAAGCAAGGAAGCGATGAAGCTATGCTCCAACTGGAAAACATGCGTGCTAACTATTTTTTTGAATCAATATTTAAAATTGAAAGTCTTGTCCGGTACAATTATAACTATGCCGACGATGTTTTCGATGCTCATACTTATTCAAAGGGTGCATTAATCCTTCATACCTTACGCCAGCAAGTAGGCGATGAAGCGTTCTTTGAATCAATCCGCAGGTATCTGAATAAATTCCAATTCCAATCGGCTGAAGTTCACGACCTCCGGCTTATTTTTGAACAAGTAACCGGTCAAGACCTGAACTGGTTCTTCAACCAATGGTTTTTCAAAAAAGGGCATCCGCAAATAGAATTTTCCTATAAATATGACACCATTGAACATGTACTTGAAATAACTTTCGGGCAGGTGCAAAAAAGTCCGTCAAATCCTGTTTTTATTATACCCGCCGGAGTGGAAATCTATTATGATGCCCAGTTGATTAAAAAAGAAGAATTCATGCTTTTTACCGGAACCCAAGTAAAGAAATTCCCCTGTCAAAAAGAACCTGATTTAGTCTGGCCTGTTTTAGATAAAGCGTTGTTATCAGAGGTAAAATTTAGTGATATGAATAACAATTTTATGTTGTTGTATAATAGACACAGAGATTATTTCACAAGAAAACAGGTATTAGACCTTGTTGAACAATCAGCTTTACCGGATTCTGTAAAACATAGTTGCTATTATATGGCTTTAAGCGACAATTTCTGGAATATCCGTAGAATTGCAGTTAATTATTTTAATCGGAATTTCATAAATTTCCATAGCTTTATAAATGAAGAAATAAAAACCAAGCTCATTGAAATTGCTGCTAATGACAAATCATCTGAAGTCAGAGCATCTGCCCTGACCTGTCTTTCTTATTTTGACGGAGATGACATTATAAATCTTTTTATTAATGCTATAGAAGATTCTTCTTATCAGGTGATGGAAACGGCTCTTCAGGCATTACTAAAAAGCGATGAACAAAAAGCACACTATGTTTTGTCGGAGCTTGAAAAATCGAATGATAAAAAAACAATCGAAATTCTTGGACGAATATATTGTACAACCGGTAATGAACCACAGAACAATTTTTATCAAAACGGGATTTCAAATTTCAAAGGCAAGACCAGGCTTAGTCTTATGAGCAATTATTTGTATTATTTAATAAGTCAAAACGATTCCTTGCTATTAAATGGTTTTGACTTCTTTGCTGATTTTGCCCGTTCATCAGAAGATTGGCTCATCAGACGACAGGCAGTCTATAGTTTGAAAACCATCCATGCTGTGAAAGAACCCGAAACTACTACTTTTTCTGATGCAATTAATAATATATATATGAAAGGATTATTAACTGCAAAGGATTCTGTTCAATTAGATTCACTTAATTTACGTGTTTCGTTCTTTAAAAATCAATTAGATTATTTTAACTCGGTAATTCAGGATATTCTTTCTAAGGAAAAAGATTTTAGAATAGTTGAGATGATATCAGAATAATAGAGATGTCATCGTTTTTTCCTACATGCAGATAATACTGCTTATGGAAACAAAAGATGGCATCTCTGCTTATGAAAATTTTTTCAAATGTCAATTGATATTTGAAAAATGTAAAAATTTTTTATTTTTTTCATTTTTTGAAAAAAATATTTATATTTGCAAAATATTATGAAAAAGATAACAATAATTTTTGCGTTTGCCATCTATACAGGGCTTTTTTCTCCGCTTTTTTGGAAAGGAGCAGGTGGCAGGGTCTTCGCACAAAGCAGGGAAGTCCCTTTTACTTTAGATGACAGGGACCGAATCATACAAACTCAGGCTGAAGTTAGCTCTTTGCGCAATGATATGAACACACGGTTTGAAGCCTTTGATACCAAATTTGAAGCCCGATTTGAAGCCATTGATGACCGATTTGAGGCCATTGATGACAAGCTAAATAAGCTCTACACCTTAATATATTTTATACTCGGTGGCGTATTCGGACTTATAGGATTGATTTTTTGGGACAGACGCTCATACGTCAAACCTGTAAAAGAAGACCTCAAAGAACTAATGAACGTTCTGCGGGATTTTGCAAAAACACAACCCGAACTAGCCGATATACTTCGCTCACACAAGCTGTTGTAATCACCCTATGACTATCAATTCTGCCACCTTTATATCAGCTTCTGTTTCAAAGCAGAATTTCCCCACAAAATTATTACCTGAATTTGCCTTTATCGGCCGTTCCAATGTCGGAAAATCTTCCCTCATTAATATGCTTGCAAACAAAAAAAGGTTGGCTAAAACCTCATCAAAACCAGGGAAAACATTGACAATTAATCATTTTCTCATTAACAATTCACTATATTTTGTTGATTTGCCGGGTTATGGTTATGCCGGAATCTCAAAAAAAATGAAAAAAATCAGGGATGAAATGCTTGCTTCATATCTGCTTGAAAGAAAAAATCTTATTTGTTTGTTTGTATTAATTGATATTCGCCTGAAACCCCAGGCAGTTGATATTGAGTTCATGGAATGGCTGGCAATAAGAAAAGTACCATTTGTTATTGTTTTTACAAAAATTGATAAGATTTCTGTTTCTGTTGTTACAAAGAATATTGAGCTTTATAAGGAAAACATGTTGAGCAAGTGGAAAAAATTGCCTCAAATATTTTTGACATCGGCAGTAAGCAGGGCGGGGCGGGAAGATATTTTAAATTTTATTAATAAAATATTGTAACTCGGCGGGTTCAGATCCGCCACAGATTTATTATAAAATTTTTCATATACAGATATGTACAAATAGGAAATTTTAACGGGTTTTACAAAGAATTATACTAACTTTTTATTGATATAGAATTTTTTCAACAAAAACATTATTGCTGATAGTGGCTTTGACTATGTACATTCCTTTTGAATAGCGGGAAATATCTATATTTACAGGATTACTCTTTACACTATTCTTATAAATTGTATTTCCAAATATATCAGATATTATGATAGTAATATTTTCGTCATATTGAGAACTACAACTGAGAATAAAATTTCCTGCATTGGGATTAGGAAAGATGACAAAATTAATAACATCTTTAATATTATTTTCTTCACTCACTATAGATTTATCATCTTCAAAATAATCTTTTTCGTAATACGGACTATTTTCTATAATATTATTGTCAATACTATAAATTCTGTTATTTTCTAAACAACAATTAATAAATGCATGAAAATAACAACCTTCTTGAGCAATAATTCTATTACCGGGGGACAAATTCTGAGATGTGACTCTAATTGAATTACCGGCGGATAAAATGTAAGAATGTCCACTTTGCATTGTGCAGTTATAGGGAGCAGATCCCACCATTGTAATATTGTTTAATGCAACGTGAGCATAATCATTAATTGGACAAGATATCGTCATATCAAAACCAAAACCTAATCCAGATTCAACCCCAACTGCATTCCATGCATTTACAGTCTGAAGCACCTCTTCCGAACAAATACCAAATAAGTCCATTGCAGCATATATTGAACCATTTTTTGCATCCGCATAATCCGCAGAACTAAAAAGAATATCATTAAGATTTCGATATGCAATCGCTGCTGCTTTATCATGTCCAATACCAGTTACATTATAAGACTCATTATTAAGGTCATCATCAACAAAGCCAACTCCCCCAACAGATAGTAAATAGAACCAAAAATTTTGAACTCCACCTCTATCATGCCAATTGCCTTCATCCCAAAATTGACCTAGATATGTATTTGGGTGTTCATTAATTTTTGGATTGATAAGACTACGGTTTCCCGTAGCCCCTCAAATCTCTGAAGCATGAATAAAATTATTATTTCCAAGCGTATAAAATTCAACCATCTCTCCAAAAATATCACCGAAAGATTCAGATAAAGCACTTGATTCTCCGGTCACATCTAAATTGGCTTCAAATTTATTTACACCATGAGTAAATTCATGACCCACAACATCTAATGAATTATATCCATCATCTCCATTTGCTTGACCAAATTTAAAATATTCATCATCATAAACAAATCCAGCATTAAAGTCAGAACCATTTACTTGTACTTTAGTATCACATTTTATTTCTTTATCGTTTCCATTAAAACTTGAACGACCATGCGAATTTAGAAAATAATCAAAAGTCA
This sequence comes from Bacteroidia bacterium, assembly GCA_016209245.1. Classification (GTDB taxonomy): domain Bacteria; phylum Bacteroidota; class Bacteroidia; order Bacteroidales; family BM523; genus JACQWN01. The sequence goes on along the minus strand of JACQWN010000280.1, from coordinate 4,877 downwards.
TTTGCATTGCCCAGTGAGTGGTAGTTGCTGGTCTTTCTTCTGGTAACGACCATTGATTATCTACATCATCAACATTATTTCCATTAATAAAAGTATGTATCCCATCTCCTCTACATTCATCTCTTAATATATAATCATAATTAGGAAATCCTCTATGTTTCGTAGTAAATGATCTTGAGCCATAGTAGGATGTTGCACAGGTTCCCGTTGAACAATCGTATAATATGCTTGAAACTTGTTTTAGTACTTCGCCGGAATGGGCGTTAACATATACCCAATAACTATTATAGGGATTTTTGACATTAATATTAAATTTATAGACTAACCGAAAATATTTAGGAGAAATATTAAAATTATCAGATATGCAAATAATAACTAATTCAGTATTTGGATAATTAGTTGCATTATTATCATTTTTATTTTTTTTTAAGTTTTTTTCTTCTAAATTATTATCCCACATATATTGCACAGCATTTATTTTATTTAATATAAAATTTAAAGCGGTTTTTTTATCAATTGATGGAATAATATCAATACTCAAGTTTTCTACTATTTTCCCATTTGCACGAAGTGTAATACCATTACGAGAATGCACAATATATTCCCCTCCTTTCACTTTTATACCTTTATACAATTGTTGATAATGGTAATGGGTAAAACCTAACTTATCCTCTTTTATTTTAAATAATTCCATATCATCATTTTGACTTAATCCAAAGGCGGATTTATAGCTTTGAAATATTGTATAAGGGTTGATTTTCTTTTCTTCCTTGAATTCAATCCAACCCAAACCAATGATTGCTTTTGTTATTTCTAAAATCTCTTTATTTGTATTTTTATTTACAAATGGAATTTCTGTTGTATCTTGCGCTGTTATTATATTGTTTATGTTAGAAATATATAATAACAGAAGAATTAGCCTAAATAATCTCTGACAATCTTGTTTTTTCAACTTTTTAATAAATACATAATTACTTTTCATTTTCAATATTTTTAAAGGGTTTTGAAAAAATAAAATATATACCAAAAGTAAATTCTTTAAAGTATTCTTTCATATAAGCGAAATATTCATCATAATATATTTTTTTATTATTAAATATTGGTTTAAAATCAACAATTCTTGTTGAAATATAAGGGATTAATAAGTATCTATTTTTAATAGGAATTTTTATACCAATTTCATAATTTAGATAAAAATCAATTTTTTCATTTTTTTTAATAGGAAGATTTCTATCTTTAAATGGACGATAATAATTAAGATTAAAACTAATGCTATTTAGTAGAAGATATTTATCTATCTTAATATTGGATATTACTTTTATATTTGATAATAAATACTTATATTTTGTATAAATTATTCCTTTACTTTGAATTGTACCGGATTCAGTATTAAATTCACCGTCATACTGCAATTTCACATTCTTTTGATTATATGCAAAACCATAACTCCAATTAAGATTAATATTTTCTTTTTTTCGTTTTATAGGATTTATTATAAAAAATTCTACATAAAAACCTGGTATTGCAGTTGGTTGTATTGTTAAGTTATAACCAGCGTCTGGATTATTATTATTAATTGCGTAATATTTATCAACGACAGGTATAATAATATTACTACCTAAATTTATACCAACACCGATTTTTTCGTTTAAAAAATTTTGAGCGAGTATATCGCTTATGATATAAATAATAAAAAAAACAAAAAAAAATATAGTTTTAAATGATTTCATTTTATTATTCTTTTATGTTGGCTATTTCTTTCATAGTCTTATTCCAGAATAAAGTGTCATTCTGTGTGAATGCTATTTTAAAAATTAGCATTTGAACTACTATAAATATTACATTTTTTTTCATAATTCATTCACATTTTTTTTGCCAAATTATTTTTTCATTTGTTAGTTCATTAAGAATACTGTCACATTCACTCCATCCAGTACACACATTATTACATTGATTATCATAAAGTGAAGGAGGAATTGCTATTAAAAATTCACAACAGCCATAATCAAAACTATATATTTTTTGCCCCTTCCATTCATATTCATGTACTTTACTAAAGCAATCATTTTTTCTGCTTATTTGTCTGATTTTTTGTTTTATACATTTTGGAGTATCTTTTGGAAAATCATATTTTTGACAAGCGGAACCCAAGGAAAGTAATATAAAAAATTTTATGACTAACATTGAAGGTTTCATATTATTTGTTTTCAATTTTATAAATTCTTTGTTTCAATGTTTCATTTTCCTTCTTCAGTTCCTGTAACTGCTTATATAAATCAATAATATCAAGTGAATTTTCCTCTACATTCATAATAATACCTGATAAGGTGCTTCCGGCTTTCATTCCATCCTGTTTTATTTCAACTGCAGGAGCGATTCCCGGCAAGTGTTTTTTCTCTTTGAACCACTTTTCCTTTTCTTCAAAAGACATTCGTTTGTAAGTATCTTCAAAAACAAAGTCACATGTAAAAGTTTCCACAATCCATTCATACGATCTGATAGTTCCGCAAACATCTAAATCATAATCAGGCGTAGTTGTTCCGATACCTATATTGCCATCACTCTTTATTATCATTCGATATTCTCTTGTTGCCGTATTATCTTCACCGTTTGCCGTGAAGAAATATAACGCGTTGCCAGATGAACTGGCACCTAATCCAAAAAACGTAGGGCTTGATGTAAATTGAATTGCATTTGCGTTACCTATTTTAATCGCTTTATTCCAGTTTACGTCTGTCCATGAAGGCCCTCCATTTATTTCTAATTTTGCTCCGGGATTCGATGTGCCAATCCCTACCTCTCCATTATTTCTAACAACTAATCTTGGTTGTCCTTGGGTTCCTGTCAATTGAAGTAAATATGGATTATTATTTTGGTCAATATCGACGCCGTGCAATTGGCAAACGATGACGGCGTCCTGCGGCCCGCCATTGAAGATTTTCAAGGCAGTCAGGCGTTTGCCCGATCGTTCTTTTCGGGCACCGCACGTGTCTATAGCGAATTATTCAGGGACAATGAAAAACTGCGCGATGTGCTCCATCTGGACTACGACGAATGGTTCAAGGTGGTAAGAGACCCGGCGGAATTCGTCCAGACGGACTTGTTCCGGCTTTTCTACTCCTGCGGGGACACCCACAATCCTTCTAATCTTGCGGTGAGAAAGACCGGCATGCAGTGGGATGCACGGTTTGTCGATTTTGAAATGGCCATCTTTCCGCTTGCGATTGGGGAGGATCTGACGCGTGAAATTGTCCGCAAACGCGGGGAGCACATTCTGCGCTACGGCATGCCGTTCATGAAGGCCGCGGCCCACCTGACCGACCAGAGCATCGAGGAGATTGTGAAAAACGTTTTGACGGAAGAGGTGTTCAAGTTGAGCAAGGAGCAAAAAGAGAAATTCGAGGCCTATAAAAAAACCATCACGACAGGCATCAAGCGCCAGCGGGACATCTTCAAACAACTCTACGGAGAACTGCTGACACCCGTTGGCCCCTTGTCCCTGCCGGAAGCGTTCAATTCCGTGCGGCTCACGGACGAGGCGCTTTAATGATAACTATTTCTATTTGATCTTTTCCAGCCTGCTTGCAAGATTTTCCATCTGCGGCAAATAACTATCCTGGATGCCCTTAAAAATTCTCTCCGATTCTGTCTGATCATACAGATGTGACGTTTTATTTCTATCTTCCAGCATTTTCAGAAACACGTCTTCATTCTCGATCAGCCCGGCCTTAAATCCGCCACGCAAACAATCCTTGGGAGTGGCGCAGCGGATGCCCTGAAGTTCCAGAAAGACTTTCAGACCCTTCCACAGCAGTTCGAAGGTAAATTCAAAACGCTGGATCACCCCGTCCTTATCAAGATCGTCCCTGGCCTTCGTGACGCCTTCTTTAAGACTGCCAATGGCGCTCTGTAGTTTATTCAGGGCGTATCTAGCTTCTTCGTTCATAAACAATTCTTCCCGTCTTAAGTATAAGATCCCTAAAATCCGGCTCAACACTCCCTAAATATACAATATCGGCTGAATAAAGCCCCAGAACCCCGTCCACGCACTCCTTCACTTCCCTCTCCAACTTTTCATCCGGTCTGGTCATGTCCACTGCAAAATCAAAATCAGACCCCTGCCGCGCCCTGTCCTTGCCGCGAGACCCAAAAAGAATAATCCGCTGGGGCCGCAAAAGATCCTGGAGAATTTTTACGATTTTGTCGTGTACTTCTTTTTCTCGCAATGTCACTCGTTCAACCCCTGATCCGTATTTTGGCAATTTCATCTCCTCCCGACAAGAACAAACTTCTCCCGCACCCGGCAAGCAATAATTGGGGGAGAATTATTTTTCACTTCCCGGCAAATCCGAGAAATAGCAGGATTGCGATTTTATGTAACATATTGCTAACACACCTGTTGTTGCGACCCGACTTGACAAATCGCCCCAAGTAGGCTAGAATTACAGCGTAAGTGCTTCAGTAAAAGGCACTTGGATTGTGTTGTTTTGAACCAGGCTGGTTCTTATGCGCCGTACTATAAAAAGAACCCGTAATTGGGTTGTCTTTCGGTTGATCGCACTTGCCGTAGCGGTGTCGCTGGTCTGTCCCTGCGCCGCCATCCCGCCCGCCTACGCCCTCGCGCCCAAGAGCATGTTCGAACATGGCGCAGGTGCTGAGACAAGCCTCATCGATACTGATGACATCGACAGCGGCAGGCGGCTGGTGGAAACGGTGGCCAGAACCAGAGCCGCCGGCGCGCCGCAACAAGAAAACCACACCGAGTACACGCGCCTGCTGATCTCGGGAGAGGAAATCCTCACGGCATATCAGCCATACTTAAACACAGGCGGACTGAACACGCTGGAACAATTCAAGGTCCTGCGGACAAAGGCGTG
>JACQWN010000279.1 GCA_016209245.1 Bacteroidia bacterium | reverse complement strand
CAGGAAAATGCCTTTAATTGCCTGCTCTGCGGAAGATGTTCAGAATATTGTCATGTTGGAATTGATACAAATTCTCTCCGGATGGCGCATCGCCAACAAATTATAGGAAACAACGGTGTTTTACATAATTATGATATTCAATTAAAAGCGAATAATGTTGAATTGGTTTATTATGCGGGTTGTATGACACATTTAACACCTGCAATAAAAAAGGCGATGGTTGCTATTCTTAATGCCTCCGGGCTTAAATATTCTTTCATTGACAGCGATGGAACACTCTGCTGCGGCCGTCCTATGATGCTCGCAGGCAGATATAACGAAGCGAATCACCTTATTTCCGCTAATACAAAAATAATTAAAAGTTATGGCGCAAGCCGGCTCGTTACTTCATGTCCTATCTGCTATAAAATTTTCAGGGAGGAATATCAGTTAGGTATGGAGGTAATACATCATACCCAATTTATTCTTGAATTAATCGTTAATAAAAAAATAAATATAAACCATACCAATAAAATTTTAGCATATCACGATCCCTGTGAGCTTGGAAGAGGCGGAAATATTTATGAAGCGCCCCGTGCTGTGCTTAATGAAATCGGAAGAGTGAAAGAATATGAATTTAATAGAAATCAATCGTTCTGTTGCGGAGGAAGCTTAGGAAATATTCAGATTACTATCAATAAAAGGGAGCTGATAACATCCGATGTTCTTAACCGTTTTACAACGTTGAAACCCGATATTCTTGTTACCGCCTGTCCGTTATGCAAAAAAACTTTAATGAGATATTCGGCCGTTCCGGTTAAAGACATAGCCGAGGTGGCGGTATATGCTATAGATTCCTCACTTCGTTCGGAATGACAGGTAATTATTTTTCAATAGAGCGGAGAGGGCGGAATGTAGAGACGTTGCATGCAACGTCTCTACATTCCGTCTACATTCTCTGCCCGGCATAGTCTCCTGATTACGTCGGAGCTAATTTACGGTATCACGACCGCAACATAAAAATTTAGCCTTATTGAAAAAAAATAATGCATTTCAATTAAAATCCTATATAATATTGAACTTATGGTTAAGTTCCTATAACTTTTATTAATTTTACCATTTATAATTATACAAATACACTTCTCTGTTGATTGCCTGAGATAATAATGCAATATCCGTTAAAAAGTGGCTATACCGGATGATTCCGACAACATATTAAAAAAGCTCCGTCCGGGCAGGATAATACTGCCGATGGTTATCGGATTAGGGGTCGTGGCTTATATGATATACAGCGAGTATGAACCCGGCACTTTCGATGGAATGTCATTTACGTGGAATGTTTTGCTTTTCATGTTTCTGGCAGTTCTGATGATGGTTACCCGCGATGTCGGTTATATGCTCAGAATAAAAATTCTTACAGGAAAAGAAATTAACTGGAAAAAAAGCTTTAATATCATTATGCTGTGGGAGTTTACATCTGCTATAACCCCTACTGCTATTGGCGGTACAAGCATTGCCATTTATTTTGTTTATAAAGAAGGTGTCAGCGTTGGAAAAAGTACTGCGGTTGTAATGGCTACTTCCTTTCTCGATGAATTGTATTTTATCCTGATGTTTCCACTAATATTTCTGATAATCTCAGGAGCTGATATTTTTTCAATTGGTGCTGATGACGGCGTTGCAACAGGGTCATACATTAATAAGTATTTCTGGTTTGCAGTGATAGGTTATTCTTTGAAATTTTTATGGGTTTGCCTCATGTGTTATGCATTATTTATCAACCCTAAAGCTGTAAAGAACTTATTGCTTTTTGTTTTCCGCTTCAAATTGATTCGCAGGTGGCGGAAACAAGCGGAAAAAGCCGGCGATGATATGATAATTACATCGGGCGAATTAAAGAATAAATCTTTATTGTTCTGGTTCAAAGCCTTCGCATCAACCTTTTTTTCATGGAGCGCCAGATACTGGGTCGTCAATTTTATGCTTATCGCTTTGATATTTGGTAATCCTGATACTATAATGCAAGGATTATACACCTTTTATGAACATATTCTCATATTTACACGGCAACTTGTTATGTGGATATTAATGATTGTCATGCCAACACCCGGCGGCAGCGGTTTTGCCGAATATATTTTTAAAGATTATATGGGCGAATTCATCCGTGTGCAGGGCTTTGAGGGGATGATGGCTTTCCTGTGGCGAATTATTACATATTATCCTTATCTGATTATTGGTGCAATTGTTATTCCTCGATGGGTTAAAAAAATAACTGCTAAAATTTGAGAGATATTTGCGAAGCAGAAACGCACGGCAGCGCGTCTCTACTTTTTCAAATAATGCCTGTAGAACCAAAGAAATGGACGTAAAAAATAGTATAAAAAAAATAATTTTTCAGGTAAAGGCAAGACTTCCCAATCGTGGTACGATGTAAGCAAAGATAAAAAGATATTTAGCTTATGCCGCAAGCCAGGCTTGATAAATAAAAAAGATTTAAAAGAAAGATAAAAATGTCTGATTTTCCCCATTCCCAAATAGCCGGAACAAATAACCTTAAGCGAATTATTTACAATTAACCTTGTCGCATTATTATTTTTTATATATGAATTGGTGAAATTTTCAGGAATTGACGAACCAAACAGACGATTGGTAAGTATAAGCCCGGATGATACAGACCTTAGCATATTATGCCGGTTCGCTTTAGAATATATATCCTTCCAGTTAATTTTCCAGTTGTCAATTATTACGGCTAAATCGAGCAACCAATAAAGTTGACCCCAATTATGCCTTGCGCCATGTATTGAAAGGTATAAAACATAATCTTCAGGGAGCAGGGTTTTTATATTTATTCCATCAATATTTACCAAAATATAATTCCCCGAAATATCTTTTATTATATTTGGATATAGAGTGTCATAATTATGTAATTTCCAATGCATTTCAAGTAAATGTGCACTTTCCTGACACTTGTACTTAAAGTGCTTATAATTTTTACGATAAATTTTAAATAGCATAGAATCCGCTTCACAAACAGGGACAAATCTGAAATATCCGTTATTTCTTAAAAGTTTATCCGCTTTAATAATATCCATATCATTATCATTAATAAAAATATCTATATCCCTGCTCGATCTGGCTTCACTATTATTATATAAAAGCGCTGACAATGCAATTCCTTTAATAAAATAAAGCTCTATTCCACCGGCATTGAAGAGATCAGAAATTTTTTTCATTTCCTGTATCTGGCTTATTATATTTTAATAATACGTTTTTTAAGTTCATACGTTACTTTTTTGGGAACACCGTCTTGAAATTTTCGAAGTTCGTGATATATTGAGTAATTTACCCGATTATATTCACACAAATTCAAAAATGATTTCCAATCGGAAAATTTCGAAAATATATTTTCAGGAAAATCATTTATCTTTCTAATGTAGTTCCTCAAAAATGTAATAAAAAGAATCAATGTGCCGGACCGATTTTTTAAAATATTTTGTATAAACTCTAACTCTGCCATAATTTATGGATAGTATATAGCTAATCCCTTATGTATTGAACTATTCAGAATTATAATTTTCAATAAAATCAACAAGAAATTCTGTAAGGTCAATGCTGTTTTTTATTATAAAATCGCTTTTATCCAGATATTCATTCTTATTATTAGCAGAAAGTATTTCAATGCCTTTCTGTAACGCAGCATCTAGCTGCTCTTTTGTTGTTTTGAAATTGAACACAATATTGTATTTTTTTTCCAATTCTTTTGTAAAACCTCGTCCATCAGGGTCGCAATAAATTGAAGGTGTTCCTAATAATGCGGCTTCGGCTGACATAGTAGCGCTTTCTCCAAACAATAAGTGGGCGCTATGCATGACATCGTGCATCTTATAAGGCGGAATATTTATTTTATATGATTCGATTTCTGCCGGAACAAAAATTTCTGAAGAAACAAAAACCTTAGCATATTGACTTAACGCCTTAATCACTTTTATTTTAAATGAATCGGGAACGCCTTTCTTTCCAATATCATGTGTGGTTTTTCTTGAAACCCAACGTACTATTACATATTTATCTTCTCTCGAAATACCTAATAATTTATGCACATATTCGTCGGAAGTAAAATATTTTGGATGAAGATAAGCTATCGGCCAGTGTGCGTTAAAACGTACTTGCTTATTTTTAAAATCATTTCTAAAGGAACAGGGCGTTAATACTTTGCTTGTAAATGGATAAGTAAAAGTATTAAATAGTTTATTACTTTCATTGTCATTGACAACAATATCAGGAATATTCATTAACCATGCAACCTGCGAGAGATATGGCGAGCCAAAACTTATTGTTATATCAGGCTTGTACCTTTTCACAATACGAAAAATCAGAAAATTGGCTTTAAATAAATATAAAGCTTTGCCAATGAGTGTTTCTGCGCCTTTACCTCTTGCAATAAATGGGATTTGAAAATAATTTAGCAAATAAAAAACAAATTCTTTATCTCGGGCAGTAATACAAAATTCATGGACATGTTCTTTCATAATTTTAATAAAATTCCGGAAGAAATGTACTTGGGCAGGATGATCGATATCAATAAAAATTTTCAAAGAAATAAACCGTTAAGCTGCGGGTTTTATTTTGTTGATAATAGTATAGACATGTTCAAAATACAATATGCAAATATATGTAATTAATACTTTTGCAACCAGACTAGTTTAAATATTTAGCCATCTATAAATTTATAAGAAATATTGATTTATGGAAAATTGGAAATTAACATGGACGAAACTAACTTCATTAAAAAAGGATGAAATTAATAAAATCCCCGATAATACCCAAGGGGTATATCGAATGTCATATATAGCTGATGATGGGAAATATTATGTTTTTTATGTTGGTAAAGCAGAAGATTTAAAAAAGCGACTTAATGAACACTTAAATGAAAACCAAAATGTTTGTATAAGAAATTATATTAGCACTAAAGAATGTTACTTTAGATATGCGATAATCACAAAGGATTATGTGAGAGCTGCTGCTGAAAGACAATCCTATAAATACTATCAACCAACTTGTAATTCTAATGAACCTGAAGGAAGAGATGATATACAAGTAAATCTGAATTAATATGACATTAACTATATGTATAAAAGCAAAAGATGGTATTATATTAGCATCTGACAGCAGAGCCAGTTCTTACTTTACAAGTAATGATACTGTTATAAAAATATTTAAATTAGATGAACATAATGCTATAGGTATTGCAGGTGATGGTGAACTTGCTATGCATTTTTTCGATATTATCTCAGGTGACCTTAATTTTGGTACTGGTATATCAAAGCTTGCAGAACAACTTCGGGAAGCGGGCAAGAAAAATTTTAATGAATTTTTTTCACATCAGGAACCAAAAGATAGACCAGATTTAAGTATTTTACTTGCAGGATATACAAAAGATAATATACCTGAAATTTATCGATTAACCAGTAAAGATAACTTTGTTCCCAGGAAGAGCACGACTGGGTTTGATTGTATAGGAATACCAGTTATTGCAGAATATTTACTTAATCGTCTTTACGAACATGATATTACAACGTTAAATGCCGCAGAATTAGCAGCTTTTTGCATTAAAGAAACCAGCTCACAAGATAAAAGAGTCGGAGGACCATTACAAATTGCTACCTTTTCTAATACTAAAGAATATGCATTATTATCTCAAGAAGATATTGCAATGATTGATAAAAAATGCGACCAAATCCGTATTGTTCAGAAAGGAAGTTTTTATCCTGAAGATCTAACTAGTGGAGCAGAAAGATCAAAAGACGCCACAAAACAATAATGTACAGAGCTTTTGGATTGAACATTCAGTCGTGTATTGCATTGCCGGAACTGGAGACTACATCCGGGCAACCGGATGTTGATATAGTTTTTGGAGATGTTCCTGATTTTTTAGATGCACCAAAGACTAAAGGTATCAGGTATGAAGCTTCGGCTGGTAAATTGTTGCTTAAGGTTAATAACGTTGCAAAGTTCTTAGTTTTAAACGGAAATAAAATTTTTATTGAACCATTGAATAATGCCACCGACGAGGATATTCGCCTGTTTTTGCTTGGTTCCTGTTTCGGGGCACTTATTCACCAGCGAGGCCTTCTCGCTTTACATGGCAGCGCAATTGAAATAGAAAATAGTGCTGTAATCTTTACAGGACTTTCAGAAGCGGGGAAATCAACTTTATCCGCTGCATTTGTTCAAAAGGGCTATAAATTTATTTCAGATGATATTTGCGTAATATCATCCGATAAAAATGATATTCCTCAAATTTTTTCTGGATTTCCGCAAATGAAATTATGGGCAAATTCAATTGAAAAGCTGGGCGATAATCCTAAAAATTATTCACGCATAAGACGAACCCTTGAAAAATATAATGTTACACCCAATCAGTACGTCACTAATCCTTTGCCTGTTAAATATATTTTTGAGCTAAATTCATGGAATTTTCCTCGTTTCGAGATTAAAAATATAACCGGTTTTGATAAATTTGCCATTATTAAAGACAATACATACAGGGCAAGATTTTTAGAGGGTTTAGAGCAGTTAAACGCTCATTTTAATATAAGTAACAGTGTGGCGAAATATGCCACAATATATAAACTACACAGGCCAAGCTCTCCTTTTATGTTGGAAGAATTGCTCGGGCTTGTTTTACAAAATATTAAATGAAACGAGTGTGTAACAAAAAAATAGTATGGCTCGCATCCTACCCCAAATCAGGTAATACATGGTTCAGGGTTTTTCTTGCCAATTTACTTGATGATTCCGATAAACCTTCCGATATTAATAAGTTAGGTATATCAAATATCGCCAGCAACCGAGATATTTTCGATAATTATGCTCCTTTCTATTCTTCCGACCTGACATATTCGGAAATCGAATTGCTTCGTTCGGAAGTAATTACTGAAATGGCCATGGAAGCAAAAAAAACAATATATTTAAAAATTCACGATGCTTATACTTTTTTAGACGGCGGAAGAGCATTTATTCCTGAAAACGTAACTGCCTGTGCTATTTATATTATCCGTAATCCGTTGGATGTAGCAGTATCATGGTCACGCCATATTAATAAATCAATTGACGATACTATTAAAGGCATGGCTGATGAAAATTATATTATTAGTCAATCGTTAAAAGGATTAAAAAAACAGTTGCCTCAGCGGCTTCTTTCCTGGAGCAAGCACGTCGAAAGCTGGACACAGTTTCCGCACTTCCCGGTACATATCATCAGGTATGAGGATATAAAAAATTCCACATTTGAGACATTTTCCAAAGCTGTAAAAATTTTGGGTTTAAAAAAATCATCAAAGCAAATCGAAAAAGCTATCAGATTCAGCGATATTAAAGAAATGCAGTTGCAAGAAAAAGAATCGGGATTTAAAGAAAAGCCAGTAAATGCAAAAACATTTTTTAATGCCGGCGAAATAGGAACCTGGCGGAAATATTTATCGGAACAGCAAATTAATAAAATTATTGAAGCACATTTTAATATTATGCTTAAATATGGCTATATATCAGATGAAAAAAACAAAGCTTACAAAAGATTCGGTTGTTTCGCAAAATCCTGATATTCTTTTCAGCAATATTGAAGGCGAAACCGTTATGATGAGCATTCATAAAGGCGAATATTACGGATTGAATCCAGTCAGTTCGCGGATTTGGGAATTAATTGCAGCGCCTGTCTCGATAAAGCAAATTTGCGATATTCTTATGCAGGAATATGAAGTATCAAGTGAACAATGTGAACATGAGGTAATTGATTTTTTA
>JACQWN010000278.1 GCA_016209245.1 Bacteroidia bacterium | reverse complement strand
TTAAAATATAAAAAAGGTAATTTCCGATATAAAAAAAAATATTTTTGTGCTGGACAAGAATTTTACTTTGAAATTCTCAGACATTACGGACAGACACTAATTATACCCTTTTGAAAATAGAATGGACAGCATAATTTTTTTTAGGTATAATTATGACATTTTAAGCACCAGCGAAAATCGGTGTTAAATATTATTAACCCCGTATGAAATGAGGGGTTTCGGCATAATGTACTTACCAACCCTGAAAGGGTTGAATATCAATACTAATGTTCAACCCTTTCAGGGTTGTAATTTCGCGTATTTCCATAACCCCTGATTCCATCAGGGGTTATTCATGTTGAATCCATTCGGGATTTGAGTGCACGTTTTTTTCAACTATACTGACAAAATACTTGCATTTCGAAGTTGAGAAATATCACATAAAGCATTGATTTATAGTCATAATATACTTTTTCAGCAAACCCTATTTAGTTTAGGTAGAAGGTTTAATTTTATTTATGATAGTATAGGCATGTTCAAAGCCTGCACTGATAACTCGTGAATCCTGATTTCCGTCATAATAACCGGCTTTATGCAGAGTATCATAAGCAACATTAATAATTGATAATAATTTTTTATCAATTTTGCTTATAGTGCGCTGATAAAATTCAATATCCTGCCGTTCTTTCTGCCTGGTAAAAATTCCTTTTAACTGGATATAAGCATCTAATGCTATCAATACGCCACTGTAAGCAATACCACACGCAGCCCTGACATATTTTTTGTCATTGTATAAATTGTCCTTTTTTTTAGCTTTTTTCAACTGCTCTTTCGCATTAGTCATATAACGCATTGCTTCGGTAAAGGCCTTTTCTTTTAGATCCTGTTGTTCATGGATTGATATAATGATAATATTTGACGTAAAAATAGAAAAAGTTTACTGCAAAAATACGACTTTTCGGGATAAAAAACGCTGATTTTTTGAAAAAAAGTGCGAATAGTTATATTTAAAATATAACTTTGTGGCATAAACAGAAAACAAGTATATGGAAATAGTTATCAGATTATATGATGCAAGCGCCATTGAAAAGATTGTCGAAGCTGTAAGACCGATAACTGGCGTTAAACAGCTTTTTTATAAAGAAACAACTACAAGTAAACTTAAAAGGCTTTCTACGGATATCGAAACTATTCATGCAATGACATTATTGTCTGCTAAGGCATTAGAGAAACATTTACGTAATGAACCCGATTCTATATTTTAATGAAGGTATCACGCGGAGAAATTGTCGAAGTAAATTATCCCTTGCCTAAAGGAATATTTAAACCTCATCCGGTAATTGTTCTATCAGATTCCAATGTAAATGATTTTGAAGAGGCTTTTATCTGTGCAATGATATCGGGCGTTGACGTTAATGATGAATTTACATTCCAACTTTAAAATGAGATGTATTTAGGCAAGAAGCCAACAAAAAAATGCCAGGTGCGTTGCCAACTATTATCATTATTTCATTATAGCGATGTACTTCAGAAAATATCTTCTATTAAGAAACAATATGTTGATCTGGTAGCGGAACAAATCTTTACGAATTGCCTTTCTGCGATATAAAAACAAAAAAACCGCAAAGATTTTTTTGTGGGTTTTTGTATGGAGTTAAGGCCAGTCAAGCAGCCGGTTTATTTTGTTGATAATGGTGTAAGCATGTTCGAAACAGCGGCTAATAATAACAGCATCTTGAATACCGTGGAAAATTTGAACTATACCACAAAATTATTTTGTAGAAATATCAATTTTACCGATTCCGGTAGTAATATCTACCGATATCGTGTTATCCGTCTTTCCATATAAATTATTGATGTAGTTTTTATTATTATCTTTGTTAAATCCATTTATTGTAATATTTCCAATACCTTTTTTAATATTCATTATCACGCCAATATCATCAGGTAATTGTAAAGAAAAACTGCCTATTCCCCCATTTATCACTACTTCTACATCATTTTCAAAATTTCCGTTAAGATTTACTTCAGCTTTTCCGATACCAATGTTCAGAAATAACTTTCTGAGTGTCACATTATCAGTCAAGTTTATTACCGTACTACCGGCACCCAGATCAACCTCAATAGAATCTATCATTAATTTTCCTAGCTCTAATCGGTTCTTGCCCGCTCCTGCTTTTATTTGCATATTAACAGGAATACTGTCACAGATACCGATAATCCATGAATTAAATTTTTTAGTTATCATTTGAATATCTTCTACAAGTGGTTGTTTTATAATCAATTTGCCAACTTTTGCAGCTTCGATGAAATTCACAGTCGGTTTTAATGCCGGTACATTATAAGAAAATTGTGCCCTGCTGATTTCACCTTTAATATCATTGATTCTTAGATTACCTGTTGCTAAATGAATTTCAACTTCCAATAAATTAATGTCAGCATCGGGAATTCTCTGCATTTCCTCATGAAATGCACCATTTGATTGAATTGTATCATATTCAACAGAATCTGCATTTATACCTTTAATTATTGTATCGAAAATATTTGTCTTATTTTCTACGGTTCTTGTGCATCCATATAATATCAATGGTAATGCTAGTAAAAAATATGCTGTTTTATTCTTATTATATTTCATATGAATTAATGGTTTAAGTAAATTTCATATTTATAAAATTAAACTCTTAATTGGCATTATTCATTACAGGGTTCTAATTTAATTCTTTTTTTACCTAAAAAAAAATAATTAGCATAAATTATATTGCTCCAGTGGTTTTCATCTTCGGTTATATCCAATACAAATAAACTCTGAGGTTTTATTGTTAAACAAGGCAATTTGCATATATCAATATTTTTATTCTTAAAGCTCTCAATCTGTATATATCTGTTATTTAGGTCTTTATCAAATATTATTGGTTTATTGTAGATAATATCGGTCATTGCTGTATATCCGTTTCCTGTGAACATTACACCACATAAAAACAGAATGAATAAAACCTTTTTCAACCTTGATTCAATATTAAACTTATGAATTAAGTGATTTCGTTTAAGATAAGATATCCAATTAATTATATTAAAAAACCACGAAATAAGAAAAAAGTACAATGCCGAATTTAACGTTCGGTGTTGTCCAAGGATACCAGTACAAAAATAAGGAGGAAAAACAAAAATGAAAATTATTAAAAAAGGTAAAAATGTGGTTATATATGGATGAATATTAATTGAATGAATAAAGGAGCTTTGATTTTCGATGATTCGTATAGCCAGAGGTATAAAAAGAATTGTAGCAAGAATAAATGGTCCGAAAATAATCCAGGATGATGAAAAGCGGATAGTTTGTAATAAACTGAATAATAATGAATGGATAATATCATATTTTTCAGGAAAATAAGATGCACGTATCGAGTTACCCGGGGCAACGAACATAACAATAGAAGCCAAACAGGTAATTAAAAACAAGGATAAAAACATATATCTTAATTTAATTTTTCTTGCAGTAAAAACAAAAAATATGTGTAAAATAATCATTAATAGCATGTTCACTTCATTAAAGCCGATAATAAATATAATAAGAAAAATATTAAACAGAAAATGAAAAACCGGATGTAAATAATACTTTTTAAGTAAATACCTTGATAGGCTGGTAAAATAGATAAAAGAAAGAATACATGGTAATAAATAAGTCACCGAACCGGTAAACCAGTAAATACATTCGGCAATATCAGGAACTTGGCTTATATAAAGTAAAGAAAATATTAAGCCAATAATAGTTATTTCAATAAATGTAAATACTTTATGCAGTAATTCGTGGATTAATATTAATGAGACAACAATAATCAGAATGATAAAAAAAAGGGGAATAAGCTTGTAAAGCCAAAATAAATTCCATGTTATTGGATTTAGCAAAACAAAAAAATTTGATATATATCTTCCGTTCCATTGTAAATAATCCTGAATCATAGAATTATAAATTCCGTTGGTTTTTGTTTTAAAAGCATAACAAAAATCATCGGCAGAGGGATGTGATTTGAACTTTAGAAACAGACTCTAATTATAGTAATTATTTTGAAATCTCCTGTGGATTCCAACCTAATATCAACAATAAAGCGAAAAATCCAATGATATATGCCAAAGTTACATGCCAGCCATTTCTTACATAAGCAATAACTGATTTTGTTTCAGGATACATATTTGATAGAGCTACGCCGGCAGACGAGCCAAACCAAATCATAGAACCGCCGAAGCCGACTGTATAAGCAAGCATTCCCCAGTCATATCCGCCTTGTTCAAGGCAAAGTTTTGTGAGGGGAATATTATCGAATACTGCAGAAACAAAACCAAGCGAAAATGCAGTTTGCCATGATGCTGCAGGCAGTTCTGCGACAGGCATAAGAGAAGTGCTTGTAACAAGTGCAAGAAGAAAAACAATACCTTTTAATACTTTGGGAATTTTATCCAACACTTGGTGCGCCACCTGCATTACTTGCTGTGATAATCCCTGCTAAAAAACCTATATGTACCTTCCCTTTATAAATCACCATGGCAATTGCTCCCCCTATTAAAGCTGCTGCAATATTGTCGAGAAAGGATGATAAAATACAAATCATTGTGAGTAAAATAAACCCGCCTTTCCAATCATTTGGCAGAATGGCAGGTAATTTATCCGGTAACGATGAATCTCTGAAATGCCTGGAAAGTATTGAAAAGCCAAAAAGTAATCCAAGCAGGTTAAGAAGCGTTCTCCATTCACCCTCTGTCTCACCGTGACCTAAAATATGTTGTATCAGGGAAAAATCCGAATCAAAAATAAATTTAACAACGAGAATTAAAAGCAAACCGGATAGGGCAACATACATAGTATGTTTGTGAAAAATAGCCACACTTATTAGTGTTAAACCAAATATGATAAATTCAATACGGATTGGACCAAGCGATGGTACGGAACTATTCGTTATCAAAAAAGTTATAGCGGATATTATAAAAATAAGCATAAAAAATAATATCTAACCATAATTAATGCGAATTATGGGTTGAAATATTTATTTTGTTAATAATCAAAAAGCTGT
>JACQWN010000277.1:6606-13650 GCA_016209245.1 Bacteroidia bacterium | reverse complement strand
CATCAGTATGAGACGTTGCGTGCAAGGTCTGTACGTGCCTTCTGTTGTTTATGAGTTCGGTAAATATTCCCGGTTCATGTCCCTGCAGTAAGCTGTTCACGTCTTCGTTTTCCGGTGGTTCTACGTTGGTGATCTTTATGGTTCGGCTTTGCTCACCACAAGTTCCCGGTCGCAGTTTGCCGATGGTTTCAGCATGTTTTAAAACTGCCGTCCTGCCTGCTTCGTCTCCATTCAGAAAAAAAATTATTTCTTCTAAATTGTCTAATGCTGCTATGGCTTTGCGGTGTTCTTCGGTTATACCGTTGGTTCCGTACAGGGCTAGTATTTCGTAGTCTTTTGTGATTTCTGACAACTGTAATAATGTGGCTGCATCTATAATGCTTTCGGTAATGATGAGTTTTTTTGTATCCGGGTTGGGATATCCGGGGTATAACCCTTCACGGTCTTTCAGGTAGTAGTGTCGCTGGTCGGTGTTGTTCTCTGTGCTTCTAAAATATAAACCGGTGATTTCTCCTTTGTAATTCTTCAATGCAAAGACAATGCAGTATTTCGCAAAGGGCTTGTATGCCTGGCCTCCTTCCCTGCTGTTGGTTCCCCAAGGACTTAATAAACCATAGCGGACACAGTTTTGTATTAAGGTTTCTTCTTTCCTTGCCCCGTGATGGAACTGCGCCGTATTGTAACCAATCTCTAAAACCGTAGGATCCAAACAACGTTGCTTTATATAATCTTTTGCCGGTTTGCTGCTGCATACAGCATTGCGGAAGTAGGTAAACATGCGGGCAAGAAAAGCGGTTTTGCTTTCGGTATTGTTGTCGTTCATGGTTTTATGGGTTTGTTGGGTTTGTACATTGGTCGACGCGTAACCCGTGATCATGACTTCTGCTTTCTTTATGGCTTCATGCTTTGAGCATTTTTCCATGTACATAATAAAATCAATCACATCCAGGCTTTTCCCATGCGTGGGACAGTTGGAGCTAAAGCAATAACAGGTATGCGTTTTATAGTACACCTGCATGCTCGGCGTCTTGTCGTCGTGAAAAGGACAATGAAGCCGTAAATGTTTGTCGGGCTTTAAGCCGTAGTGCTGTAATACCTGGGCTAAGCTTAGGCGTTGTTTTATCTCGTTTATTTCCATGTTGAAAAATATTTTTACTTTTTTATCCTGCGAATATTTGGCACAAAAATAGAGTATTTTATTTTTATTACAAATAATTGTTTATTTTTTTGTACCATTTTTTCTACTTATTTTTGCAAAGTCAATAGAATAAAGGCAGATATAGTACCATATTTAATACTTTCTTATATGGATAGTTTTGGAAAAAAATTAAGAGAATGCAGGGAAGCTAAAGAGTTTTCACAGGCTGAACTGGCCAGACAACTTGGAGTACATCATTCCATTATTGGCAAGTATGAACGTGACGAAGTAAAACCAAGTATTGAAGTGGTAAAGAAAATCGCCCAGGTTCTTGATACCACAGTAGGTTATTTGCTTGGAGAGACCAAACAGCAAAATGTATTGAAGGATCCCAAAATGCTTAAACGGATTGCCGACATTGAGAACCTGCCAGCTAAAGATAAAGAATGCCTTTTGCTTACCGTTGATAATTTTATTAAGGCTACTAAACTTAGCTTATTGTAAAAAATATTGCTATACACAATAAACGAAAAAGCCCGGTTGCCCGGGCCTTTTCGTTAATTTTGTTTTATTACCTCTGGTGCTGAGAAATTGACTGAGGTATCTTTTGAAGGGGGTGGTGGTAAATCTTTTGCTTTACCTGATTCAAATATGTTATTATCTTCTTCAATATACCAGTTTCTTTTCTGTTGTAACCATTCCTTATAATCACCACTTAGCGTATCCTCAATTAATTTTATTCTATTTAAAATACCTGCATTTTGTATTATAGTAATATCGTTTTTACAAAACTTGCTTATATCAGAATAGATTAAAATGGGATTGTTTTCTATATTGATAAAACCTATGGGCAAATCGTTCAGTTCTGCTTTATATTTAATTTCTGTTAAAAACAAATATTTACTGCCATAAGGAAAAGAATTGCCAATATATAGTTGATACATTCTGTTTGTATCTTTCGCATTTCCTTCTCTAACAA
This sequence comes from Bacteroidia bacterium, assembly GCA_016209245.1. Taxonomy (GTDB): domain Bacteria; phylum Bacteroidota; class Bacteroidia; order Bacteroidales; family BM523; genus JACQWN01. Next base: position 11,533 of record JACQWN010000277.1, on the reverse strand, counting down.
AATTGTTAATATGTTTAATTACATCTGGACTTAGAGTTAAAGAATTTGAAAAATGAATGACTATCTTTTTAGGATTCTCTTGTGTTGTGCTATTTTTATTATTGCAACTTATAAAAATTACTAGCACAATCACAGCATATAATATTCTTATATTTCTCATAATTTCTTATTTATTGTATGGTGGGAGTATTTTCAATCCGCCAATTAGGCCCTTCTTTCCTTTGAGCAATTCATCTTTTGTCATAGCTTTTTGCAATGTCCATTTATCACTTTTCGGCGAACCTTGCAACATCCAGATATCTTTGTCCCAACTAATGGTCAATATTGGCATTGAATTCCAATATCTTGAAATATCTAAATCAGTACCACCTCCAGAAGGATCATATGTTGAAGGTTCGGGATCAGAGAAAAAACAACTAACGATTTAGCTCATTAATTAATTCTCTCATTTTTGCTTCTCTTTCTTTTGCTTCTTCAATTCCATTATTTTCCGCCCTTTCATAGTATAATAATGCTTCTTGATAATATTCTATCCTTTTTTCTTTTGATTTAAATAGACCCTTTTGAGTATCACCTAATTTTTCATACTTTAGGCCTTCGATGTATAATTTAACACCTCTATTATATCCACTATATTTTTCTTCTATTTTATTTATTTGTTCTTGTACTTCGATAATCCTATTAAATAATCTTAATGTATCACTTTGTAATTCAGCAACTTTGTTGTTCAATATTAATATTGAATCCTTTAAATTTTCATTATTTGCATTTAATCTATTTATTTCATTTTGCAAATTGTTTATTTCTTCTCTCTTATCAGTTAATTCGGAATTCAAACTGTCAACTTTACTAATTAAATTAGATGAATTAGCTCTTAACTCTTTAATTAATAATTCTTGTATTTTGATTGTATCTTTAAACATTTTAATGCTATCTTTTTGCCTTTCATTTACCGCCAATACTGATTTCTCGAAAGATTCTATTTTATTATTAAATTCATTTTCCAATTTTCCAGAAATATCCATAAAAAATAAAAACTTACATATTATTATAATTGCTGCTATTATTCCGACTATTATTCCCCATATCTGTAAGATTTTAAATCTTTTTCTGTTTAATTTCTCTTTTAATCGTATTATTACTTCTTCTAACTCCTTTATCCTCAATCCTTGTGCATCCATAATCTTTTTGTATTTAAGTTTATGATTCTATTCATTCAATTAATTCTATGGATTAATAAAGGTTTTCAAAAAATCAGGGCAACCATTTCCCTTTTTAATAATATTTCCATTCTCATCTATGCATTTCCATTCTTGAGCTATATCATTCTTATAATAAATAATATATTTTAAGTTTTCCTTATATAATACCCACTTGCCCTCTCTTTTGCCACTAATATATTCTCCTTCAATATCCCTTTCCTTGAATGACTTCCACTTTATATATAAACCATCAAGTACACCTATTGTATAATTCTCAATTTCTAAAACATAATGCATTCCTGAATCAATTGAGTAACGCAAAAACTCGCCATGTTTCTTATAATTCTTGTATGTACCAATAATATATAAGTTATCATCTTTGCACTTCTTATTGCTTTTGTACATTACCAGCCAAATACCATCTTCTAGAGAGTCTTTTAATTCCCAACAATATGCATATTTACATAATTGCATATAAATGGAATCTCCATAAATAATTCTATGAATCTGAGATAATGAATAATTAGAAGATACAATTACGAATAGAAAAATAATATAAATCCTCATATTTTATTTAATTTCTTTAACTAACTCATTAATTCCTTTTTTTAATATCTCACTTGAGACGTTTATTCGGTACCGTCTTTGTAGTTCTTTGGTTGGTGTTTCTCCAAGTTTTGGCACAGAACTTTTGGGATTGATAAACAAAACTCCTTTCACACTAGACTGTTCATCAGTACTTGGAAAATATCCGAATTTTTCACCTTTCGGAGTCCCCTTTTCTAGAAAAACATCAATTTCTTTCTGTGTTGGGGTTCTTATAATATTTCCTTGTACATCTAATTGATAAATACTTTTAAATGCTTCTACATCCGGATTTTGGGTTACAAGAGAATATTTTTCTATATCAGCCGCATAACTTTCTGTTGTAACAGTTGTAACTTCATATATATCCTCAGATTTCAAAACTTTAAATAGTGATTCAGCCTCTGTATATTCGCTAGATTTAATATTAAAACCCATTTCTTTAGCCTGTTTTCTAAAATCTCTTAAAGAATAACTGGCTTTAACACTAATTGGTGCACCTTCTGCTCCTTTCTTTAATCCAAATAAATCATTTTTATATCCAAAATTTTTGTCATAAGTTTTAATCAACTTAAATGTGGATTCAGCTGCTTCAGGGTTAGTTGGTTTAATTTTTCTTCCATCAGAATCATAAAACATTATAGGACTATTAGCACAGAAAGTATAAGGAGAGATACTGGGATAAGATTTAGCTAGAGGGTCAACACTTAAAAACCTGCCAATTTTATTATTGTAATACCTCGCTCGCATAAAATACAGACTGCTGTCTTCGTACATTACACCGTGCATGCCTACATAGCGGAATGGATTGTAGTCTTGTTCCTGCTTTTGTGCAATATTTCCAAAAGCATCATACGTATATGAATGTGTTGTATTTGCGACAGAATCAGTCATTGCAACAATGCTGCCCCTGTAATCCTGGTGATAATAGCTGTGTGTGCCATTCGGTTTTACTCTGCTTATAAGTCCAATTCCATATACATAGTAATTAATTGGATTACCGGAATTGTCTGTTTCAATTAATACGTTCGGCATTGCAAGACGGTCTAAAACATATTTTACTGTCTGTCCGTTTCGTGTGGCAGAGGTGCGGTCGCCAAAAGCATCGTAAGAATAATTTGCCTGAAATCCCGGCAAGGTGCATGATGTTAAATTATCCATCAAATCGTAAGAAAGCGACGAAGAATTTATTGCCGTGATATTGCCGTTTGTATTATGCGTGTATGCATTTAAACCATCAGACTGAATGCGGTTGTAATTGTCGTAAGTAAGCGTGATGTTTGACGTGGAAGGATTTGGGTAGTTGGTGCAAGGTTCGGTAATGGTTTCATTGGTAATATTATTTTGTGCATCTAACTGGTATTGGTAGCTTGCAATCACCGTATTGTCCGCCTTTTTGTGTTCAATGCCTGTGAGCCGTCCCGCTGCATCGTAAGCGTAAGAACAGGTTATTCCGTTAGGAAAAGTAGTAGTCAAAAGCAATCCATCGGCACGGTAAGCGTATGATACTGTTTTACCATTCCAGTCGGTGAGTGAAGTCATGCGGTTGTTTGCATCAAAAACATAATCCACGGTTTTATTTCCCGGGTATTTTATTTGAGTGATATTGCTTGCATTGTCATAAGAATATTCAACATCATTGCCGTAATAATCGGTGATTTTTGTAATACGGTTCAGGTTGTCGTAAACATAGTGCAGTGTACCGTTACTATTGGAAATTTCGGTGATATTGTTTTTGCTGTCGTAAACCGTGTTGGTGATAAAGCTGTTTGATGTCATTCTACCGTAAGCATCGTAAACATAATTGAACTGCTCGCTGCCGGGTTTTGTATAGCTGGCGAGCAAACCGTCATTATTATAGGAATATTGTTTCACCGAACTTCCGAATGTTTCTGTTATCAGCATGTCCTGAGCATTATAAGCAAGGTCTGTGGGAACGTCTTTCTGGTTGATAATTTTAGTCATGTTGTCATTCGTGTCATATTGGTATTGTATGGTCTGGTTCAGCGCATCGGTGGTTTGAGTGGGATTGTCGTTTTCGTCGTACTGGTAGTTTGTGGTGAGCGCATCTTTTGTAACCGATGTAATGCGGCTTGCATTATCGTAATTATAAGTAGTTGACAGCCCCAAGCTTCCATCGTAGGTTAAAGTAGTAATATTTCTTCTCGGGTCTTTGTGAGTGAGTAAATCGTTTGTTGAATTGTATGTAAAATCTTCGGTGATGCTTCCGGGCTTTGTGATTTTGGTAACATTACCATTGCTGTCGTATTCGTAATCAATGACAATGCTGTTATAATTTACATTGGTGGGTTTGGTGGCATTGGCGCCAGTGGTTGGATAGGTGAGCGAACAATTAATATCCTGCCCGGTAAAAGAAGTGGTAAGCCCGTTGTCATTAGTTTTATAATCGTAATTCCTGTTCATCGGGTCGGTGATGGTTGCCTGCATATATTCGTCTGAATTGGAATAATTATAATTGCCATTGTTGGCGGTATTCAAATTAATTTGCGTGGGCGGTTCGCTGTTGTATTTGGTGGTAACAAGCTTTCGTTTATTGTATGTATTGTATATTACATTCCCCTTAGGCAATGTGATTGACATAAGCAGGTAGTTTTCTTTCGGGTCGGCTATGTTTCCATAATTATAAGTGGTGGTTTGTCCTTTGGCATCGGTGAAAGTAGTCAAAGTTCCATTGGTGTAATCAAACGAAATGCTTCTGCTCAGTGGGTCGGTAACATTGTCAATTAAATTTGTATTCGGCTTGTATGAAAACAGCAATTGCCTGCCGGATGGGGCTTGTACATGGTTGATACGTTTCATCGGGTGGCTCACTGTGTCGTGGTAATTTATGAAAACTAAATCTGCCCCGGTTTCATAACTGAGTACTGTGCTGTTGTTGTTGCGGTCTTTGATTTCTGTGAGCAGATACATAACCAATGAAGTGTCGGAAGTGAGATTTTCAAAAATAAACTGCACCTGGTCTTTTTTGGTAATTGTAATCGTATTGCCCGATTTATTAAACTGGTCGTAAATGCCTTTTGTGATGTATGCCGAAGTGTTGGGGTCATACACATTGATTTCGGAATTTGCCCAGTAGATAATGTAACGGTCATCAGTTGCAACTTCGTTTTCATCAAACA
>JACQWN010000277.1:0-6512 GCA_016209245.1 Bacteroidia bacterium | reverse complement strand
CATCAAACAAAATGTAAGAATTATATGTATGGCTCCAGCCCTTGCCAAGCGGGGTTTGCGGATAGAAATAATCGGGCAGTTCAGTGGTATATGAATTATAAGTGTGTTCAAAATTCAATGCGTGTTTTATATCTGCAATGGTGAAACTCGTTTTGGTGTAATGATTAAAATTGCCTTGTTCCATTCCTTTGAGTTTGCCGAATGTAGCTGTCGTGTAAAGACCCGGAACAAAATAGTTATTGATGTCTTGCAATTGCGTAAAAGTAGGTTTTAAAGAAATGCAGTTGGAATTAGTCATTATTTTATACAGCATGATAAACGCTTCTTCACGGGTACACCAGTCAGAAGGGCGGAAATTAGCTGCTGACATATTATCAAGAATGCTTAACGAATAAGCTTTTGCAAGATAACCATACGAAGGATGGTCTGTTGAAACATCAGCAAAAGGAACAGAAATGCCAGTGTCGGGTAAAATATTCCATGTTTCAAGCAGCGCCTTTAAAAACGACATTCGTTGCAGTTTTCCTGTTGGACGGAAATTAAAAAAGTTGCGGTCAAAAACCGATTTGCCATTATCATATTCAAGATAACAAAGCACCCGTGCGTAACGGTGATAAGAGCCAAGCGTACCTGTGGTTTGCAAGTCACTGTATGGTGTGGGAAAATTATCGGCAGGAGTTGTAACGCTGTAGCCGGAACAATACAAGCCCTTGAACAGAATCTTTGCTAAATCCTGTCGTTGTATGTACGCCGTGGGAGCCATGGTACCAGTAGCCTGATAACCGTGAATAATTCCCTGCCCGCATAAATACTGAACTGCTTCGTAAGCAATAGAATCATTCACTCCGCAATTGATAGTGGAGTTGCAGTCTGAAAATTCGCAGGAGGTTTGGTCGGCTAAAATGTAAATTTCGTCTTCGGATAAGGCGCAGTTGTAAATGCGGATGTCGTCGAGTTTGCCGGAGAAACATTCAGACAAATTAATTGATGGATCAATAGAGCCAAATACAACACCGCATAAGTAGCTTATAGGTGAAATAGAGCCATTATAACTAACGTCTAAATTACCGTTTAAATAAAATTTATAGTTATCTCCTGATTTTATGAATGCGTAATGATACCAGGAATTGCTTGAAACATTACTACCTAAAACATTTAAACCATTGTCCCAGCTAGCTACTCCCGGATTAGAGTTGAGAAAGAAAGATACTTTATTATTTGAAAAATAATTATATTGTAAATCTGTGCCATTGTGAGGTATTGTATTAAAAAAACATTGAGCAGACTTAGCCGAATTATTTGAGTTAAACCAACCTGATATTGTATATTCAGACCAGCCATTATCAAAAAACTGGTTTGCGACAGATACATAATTATTTACCCCATCAAAGCTATATGCACTATTTGCATTACCGAATCTGTCTGTAGTAAGCGTAGCACCGTTAACAGTGCCGTTGTTGCCATTGCCGCTTTCGTCGTTGGCGTTGCCGTTGAAATAATACTTTGCAACGAGGCCGGAGTCAAGGTTTCCTTGTGCAAAAGCACTGCTCAATCCAACCAAGGCGAGCTTTAAGGATAGAATAAAGTTTTTCATAAAATTTGATTTTATATCTTTTTAAAGTAATTTTCAATATAATCTTTAGGTGAAATAATTTTTACGCCTTTATATTCAGGGAATATAAAATGATTCGTATTACCTGTAATCAGAAAATCAGCTTTGGCAAACACTGCCAGTTCAAGAAATTTGTTATCGGAAATGTCTTTGATTTCGGTGATTATTATATCCGGTTTAAATTTTAATGCAATTTGCTCGATGGTTGAAAGCACAATATCTGCATTAGTCCTGAATTCAGGATATTTTAAAAATTTAACCCTGCTTAAAACAGTTATATACTCCTGAAATACCATTTCAGACAAGCAAATAATTGCTTTTTGAGCAAAAACAACTTCCTCCAAAATTACAGAAGGATAGCCGTCACAGATTAATGCGGATACAACAATATTTGTATCTAAAACAATTTTATGCATTTTTTCTTGCTTCGGATATTTCGCTATCAATCTCTTCTTGTGTCATTTTAGACAATCCTGTTTTTTTTGCTATTTGCCTGCATTTATAAAGTGCATCTTTTGCAATTAAAAGACTGATTTTTTTGAATAATTCATCAAAGGTTAAATCACTGGTTTCAAGATCAAGTCTGGAATATTCATTTTCAGGAATTGTTACATTAAGTGTTTTCATTTCATTTAGATTTTATTGAATTCAATAATCAAAAGTTACCAATTTTTTACGCAATTAAAAAAAAGAATCAGGTAAATAATCTACATTTCCAAATCTGTCTGTTATAAGCGTAGCACCGTTTACAGTGCCGTTGTTGCCATTGCCGCTTTGGTCGTTGGCATTGCCGTTGAAATAATACTTTGCGACAAGACTGAGGCAGTGATCTCTCTTTCAATGATTTTATCCCGGAGTAAGAAATTAATTTTATCTCTCTGATCTATGAATATTTGTTTTAATGGACTCATAATAATATTAATATAAACATCGTACAAAATTAATAATAATTCGCAGTAAACTGCGAATTATTTAGTAAAAATCCGCAGTTTACTGCGAATTACTATAAAACCATGGTTTATTTCAAAGGATAATTTTATCATAATTGTTTTTTATGGCAAAAATAGAAAGTTTTGAATAATACTATTTATCTTGTAATCACTTTCCCTCTGTACACTCTATCCCCCCGCAATTCAATCAAATAGCATCCCGGCGCCAGGTTTCCTTTATCAATTCTAATGCTTTCACTTGTGATATTTTGTATCCAATGGACAGTTCGTCCTGTCAGTTCGGTTATTTCCAAAGTATATTTTGAAGATGCCGGATTTGAAAAAACAATTGTCGTTTGCTGTGTGAACGGATTCGGATAGATAGCCAAAGCGCCCGGCAGTTCTATTTCCATAATCCCGATGTCAACGCCATTATCATCAAGATTGGAGAATGACTGGCTATAAGGGCCGCCCTGGGCTTTGTCTGTACTTGTCGGATAACATGCCTCCTCTTTCACCACGGCAATACGATACCACAATTGACACCAGTTCGGAGGCGTATCCGTAAATGTCCATGAGGAGGTCGGCAACGAATCCACTGTTACCCAGCCGGAACTGTTGGAGAACCTGTAAATGTGAAACAGGCTGTAAGGAAAGCCCTCGTATTTGTCCCATATCAGATTCACAGTCTGGTTCAGCCCTACATTCAGGGTCAGGTGCATGGTTTTGTGCGGCTCGCTTAGAGCAGATTCATTGCCGCAGTTATCAACCGCAGAAATACGGTAACGCCATGACCTTGTTGCCGGATTTGCCTGTTCGTCAATATAAACACTCATTGAATCGTAGAGAACTTCCGCAATCTCATAAAACACATCCGTGTAAATTTCACGATAGATATTGTAATGTGTAATTCCACTTTCCTGCACCTTTTCCCATATTATCATATTCCTACTCGCAGCGCTGTCAACCGAGACCATACATATCGGTTGCAACAAAGGTTCGATAGCCGAGACTTCTTCACTTAATGTGGATTTACATCCTAAAGCATCGGTAACCGTAAAAGTATAAATCCCTGTATCTATATCCATAAGGTCTTGATTTGTGCTACCGTCGGACCAGTTATATGTATAAAGTTGTACTGATCCGGTCACAGTGATGTAAACAGCGCCGTTAGATGTACCGCAACCGGCCTGGTAAACAGTATCAACCACGACTACCATTTCCGATGAATCGCTGACCGCTATATGAGCGTTGTACAACGCATAACAACTATTATTATCGGTAATGGTCAGGACATACACGCCGGCGAAAAGCCCTGTTGCAGTCGTTTCTGTCGCTCCGGTTGACCAAAGATAACTATAAGGTGAAGTCCCTCCGGTGACAGTTGCTGACGCGCTGCCGTTGGCAATACCGCAGGTTGAGTTTATGGTGGTAATAACGACATCGAAGGCATCGGGTTGAGAAATGATGACGGTAGCCGAAGTAACGCAACCTGTGAAACCGGTAACCATTACCTGATATGTCCCTGCCGGGATGCCTGAAAGGTCTTCCGTTACAGCCCCGGTTGACCATTCGTAGAGGTATGGCGGAAACCCGCCGGAAATGGAGATATTGGCAGCCCCGTCATGACCGTCGGGGCACGAGACATCAGTAACCGAGACTACCTGTATCGTTGCTCCTTCGTTGTCGCTGATATTCACCGACCCGGTAATACTACATCCCGTGATGTCGGTCACGGTCACCGTGTACAATCCAGAATGCAGGCTGTCGGCATACGGCCCAGTATCGCCATTCGACCATTGATAAAAATAAGGAGGTGTTCCGCCTGAAGCCGTGACCGTTGCAGTGCCGTTGCTTTGCCCGCAAGTGGCGTTGGTAACGGAAAAAATAATTTCTGGCGTGGGGTATACATGTATCAGGTTTTCCATTATATTTTGGGTTGTACAACCAAATTCAGAGCTTGTCATTAATACAACAGAATAATCGCCAGGGGCTTCATAAATATGATAAGGGTTCTTATAAGTACTATGGTTTAATCCGCCCGGATCTCCAAAATCCCAATAGAATGTTCTATTATCTTGAGGATTTGTTTCAATAAATTTTACTGTTAGCGGAGTACACCCTGAAGTAATGCTTGGAATAAAACTATTAGAAGGACTATCCATTACATATATAGTTATTTCATCGGTTTCATCAGGTGTTTCACATACATCGGAAACTGTTATTGAATAACTTGTTGTTGCTGAAGGATGCACTACAAATGTTGCCGGTACGGAAATCCCGGGACTCAATGTATAAGTATAAGGAGACATCCCACCAACTGTGTGAGCAGCAAAGGTAACATCTTCTCCAGGACAGATTGTGTCTGTATTGACAGAAACATAAAAAGATAATGGAGGAAAAACAACTACTTTCACATAAGCAAGCTCACTGGTACAACCTGAAATATCGGTAGCAAAAACATTGTATTGTGTAGTTTGTTCCGGCGCTACGGTAATCAATCCAGTTGTCTGTCCTGTTGACCATGTATAGACATAGCCTGGATGTCCGCCGGTTGCAGATGCATAAATTGAAGCAAAACCATTAGTACAAATATATTGAGTTGGAGAAACGGTTACCATTACCTTAGGAGGTTGGGTAATTTGAAACGAGGTCGAAATGCTGCATCCGACAGCATCAGTAATAGTAACGTAATAAGTACCTGCTATAGCGAGAATTTTTGATATTGAAGGATGATTGAAAATCTGTCCATTTGACCATGAAAAAGTAAAATCCGGTGTTCCTCCGCTAATGACAGTAATTACAGCGGTTCCGTTATTTCCGCCAAAACAAGTAACCGGTGTGGAGGATTTTATATAGGTTATTGGAGCAGGTTCAATAATAATATAGTTATTGGTGGTTGAACAAGAATTTGCATCGGTAACTGTTACCCAATATACGTTTGCAAACAGTCCTGATATTGTAGAAGGTCCCGCCGGATGGTGAAACAGTAATTGTTCCATCACTGCCGCCATTGCAACTTACATCAGTTCCTGTTATTGTAGAGGCAAGTTGTGTCGGTTGTGTCAGTGTCACATAAGCAAGTGCAGTACATAAGTGGGCATCAGACACAGTAACGGCATAATTGCCTGCAAATAGGTTAACTGCCTGATTGGTAGTTTGGTTGAGCGAATCACTCCATTGATAAGTGTATTGTGCAGTTCCACCTGAAGCAATGACTGTTGCAGAACCATTGTTAACACCGAAACAAGTGATATTGCTGCTTGAAGTGATTGAAGCCATCAATTGCGGTGGTTGGCTTATGAAAAATGTATCCCTGACGGTGCATAAACTATCATCGGTAATGGTAAGGTAATATGTACCGGCGCTTAAGCCGGTGACAGATGAATCGTGCGTGAACTGTCCAAAAATATCATGCGACCATGTATAAGTATAAGGTTCGGAACCGCCAGTTAAACTTGTTGTAATGCTTCCGCTGTTATCGTTGTAGCAATTAAGATTTGTAAATGCCGGAACATAAACGAACGGATTAGGTGATGTAATAGTGAATGAATAAGTATCGTAACAACCAAGCTGATCGGTAATTGTAACTGAATAATTACCCATCTGCAGAGGCGGAGGGTTAGGAGACCAATCGTAAATATAAGGACTTACCCCGCCTAAAACGTCAAAGCTGGCTTGGCCGGCATTACCGGGACAATCTATATTACTTGCAGAAAGAGAAATAATTAAGGGTGCAGGATTAAATACAGTTTGTATTGTCTCAATCGAAGTGCATCCATTTTCATTTACTTCAAGGGTAATATCGTGGTTTCCGACAGCAGTCCAATTAACCTGAATAGGACCTTGTCCAAAACCTGAAATAACCGTACCCCCACCGAAATCCCAAATGTAAGATGCCGTAGGGCTGGTGTTTCCCGTACATGTTATTGTTAAAGTATCTCCTAAACAAATAATATTTGGTGAAACAG
>JACQWN010000024.1:7277-14297 GCA_016209245.1 Bacteroidia bacterium | reverse complement strand
TTTTTTTTTTTTTATTTACATAAATACGTCCTTTTCGCCGCACTATTTTACAGTCGGGTGTTCGTTTTTTTATTGATGCTTTAATTTTCATAGCGAAATATTATTTATATCTAAAAGTTATTCTTCCTTTGGTTAAATCATAAGGTGACATTTCCACCCTGACTTTATCGCCAGGTAATATTTTAATATAATGCAAACGCATTTTACCGGAAATATGAGCGGTTATTATATGCCCGTTTTCCAGCTTTACACGAAACATTGCATTGGATAATGCTTCGATAATTGTTCCGTCCTGTTCTATAGACGGCTGTTTTGCCATACAAATCCTGTTTTAATTAATTCATTTTCAATATATTCAAATGTTGTCAGAATTTCCGCTTTATCTTTTCTAACGACAACAGTATGTTCATAATGAGCAGATGGTTTTCCGTCGGCTGTTTTAATGTTCCATTCACCGGAATTTTTTTTGACATCTTTTAAGCCCATATTAATCATAGGTTCGATAGCAATAACCATTCCGTTGAATAGCCTTGTTCCATTACCTCGTTTTCCAAAGTTTGGAACTTCCGGTTTTTCATGCAAGTATTTTCCTACGCCATGTCCAACCAATTCCCGAACAACAGAAAATCCATACTTTTCTACATGTTGTTGAATTGCGAAACCGATATCCCCGATTCTTTTTCCCTCGGTTGCATTTTCAATTCCTTTGTACAGTGCTTCCTTGGTGACTTTAATGAGCGTTTGTACTTTTTCATCTATTTCACCGATAGGAAAAGTATATGCAATATCGCCGACATAGCCATTTTTACGGGTACCGCAATCAACCGAAACAATATCTCCTTCTTTTAATTCGTACCATGTAGGAATTCCATGCACTATCATATCATTTATTGAAATACAAAGAGCATTAGGAAAACCTCTGTAACCTAAAAATACCGGTTCGGCCATATTATCCCTGATAAATTCTTCGGCGCGTTTATCTATAGCCATGATATTCATTCCGGGGGTCATCAGTTTAGCGATTTCACCTAAAGTTTTTGAAGCCAGCAGATTGCTGATTTTAAGCAATTCAATTTCTTCGGGTAATTTACTATTCGTCATCAAAGAACGTATTAATTGTTTAATATGCAGCGGCAAAGCCAGATCTCCCTTTAATTTTGCCTGATTTCATCAGGCCATCATAATGTCGCATAAGCAGATGGCTTTCAATCTGTTGTAATGTATCGAGCACGACACCGACCATAATCAGCAAAGATGTTCCGCCATAAAAACTGGCGAACTGGCTTTGCACACCGGTAATCATTGCGAATGCCGGTAATATTGCAACTAAAGCCAGGAAAAAAGAACCGGGTAAAGTAATTTTCGACATAATAGAATCAAGAAATTCTATTGTTTTTTTACCGGGCTTGACACCTGGAATAAATCCGCCGTTTTTCTTCATATCTTCAGCCATTTGAGTCGGATTTATTATGATTGCAGTATAGAAATACGTAAAAAGAACAATTAAAAGTCCGAGAACAAAATTATACCAAAAGCCGGTATAATTGGCAAATGCTACGGCAATGCCTTCAGAAACATATCCTGAAACATACATTGGAATAAACATTAATGCCTGAGCGAAGATAATGGGCATAACACCGGCGGCATTTACTTTAAGAGGTATATATTGTCTGACGCCGCCATATTGTTTATTTCCTACAATTCTTTTGGCATATTGGACCGGTATCCGGCGTGTACCTTGAATGAGTAAAATAACCAGCACGAATACGAGGAAAAGAATAACACATTCGAGTAAAAACATTACCAAACCGCCGTTTTGTTCTTCCAGCCGTGATGCAAACTCTGCCGATATTGCAAACGGAAGCCGTGCAATAATACCAATCATAATAATAAGTGATATTCCGTTGCCTATGCCTCTGTCGGTAATTCTTTCGCCTATCCACATAACAAACATTGTTCCGGAAACAAGAATAGGCACGGAAGATATGTGAAAGAAAGTATCGCCAATAATGAAAGCTTTGGGAGGAAGTGTAGCTTTGAGATTTGCCAGATAGCTATATGCTTGGATAGCTGTAATCAGGATTGTAAGATAACGTGTAATTTGATTCATTTTTCTTCTGCCGCTTTCACCTTCGCGTTGTAAACGCTGGAAATAAGGAATAGCGATTCCAAGCAATTGAATAACAATAGATGCTGAAATGTAAGGCATTATACCTAATGCAAAAATTGATGCATTGGCAAAAGCTCCGCCTGAAAACATACTGATTAACCCGAGAATACCTTCTGACGCTTGCTGTCGCAATTCAGACAGACGACTAGGATCTACACCCGGAAGAACGATAAATGAACCGAGCCGGTAAATTAATATAAAACCCAATGTAGTTATTATTCTTGATCGCAGTTCTTCAATCTTGTAGATATTTTTTACTATTTCAATAAACTTTTTCATTAGATAATTTTGGTTCTATATGATTTTATATGAGTATTTAATTTTTATAACCCCAACCCCTTAAAAAGGGGCTATAACAAAGTATAATTTTCTAAGAATCACTTTTTTCATTTATATATATATAATATAATCCTTTCATTAATTTATAATTTTTCCGCTGTTCCCTCTAATGCCTGAATCGCTTGAATTGCTGATTTGGAAAAAGCATGAGCTTTAATAATTAATTTAGATGTTAGTTTTCCGTTGCCAAGAATTTTAATTTTATCTTTTTTCGAAGCCAGTCCATTGTCAATCAATGTCTGAACATCAATTTCGGTAATTCCTTTCTTATCAATGAGCGATTGTATAGTACTGAGATTAATTCCTTTATATTCTTTTCTGAAAATATTTGTAAACCCGAATTTAGGCACTCTTCTCAGCAGGGGCATTTGTCCGCCTTCATAGGTTTTTTTCTTTCTATAACCGGAGCGTTGCTTCGCTCCTTTATGCCCCCTGGTAGAAGTGCCTCCTTTTCCGGAACCCTGGCCTCTGCCGATACGTTTACTTTTTTTTACAGAGCCTTTTGCAGGTTTAAGGTTGCTTAAGTCCATCATTTATAATTTAATTGTTGTTTTGTTCTAATTAGTGTCTGTCTGTAAAGTCAATCCACAAAAAAAGAATAGCCACGAATTACACGAATTTACACGAAAAACTTGCTTTTAATTCGTGCAATTAGTGGCAAATTTCGACATTATGGACAGACACTAATTAGGTTATCAAGATATTCGATTTTAATTAAATGTTTAATTTTATTAATCATTCCAATGATTTGTGGTGATGCATCTATTTCAATAATATCACCGTTTTTCTTCAAGCCCAAAGCTTCAAGGGTTCTTTTCTGAACTTTCGGGCATCCTATATTGCTTTTTATTTGCTTAATTTTAACTGTAGCCATAAATATTAGATTAACCGTTAAAAATTTTATCAACAGTGACGTTTCTGTGCTGAGCTATAGTATTGGCATCTCGTATTTGCATTAAAGCTTCCATAGTGGCTTTGACAAGATTATGCGGGTTTGATGAACCTTTTGATTTTGCCAGCACATTTTTGATACCGACACTTTCAAGGACAGCTCTCATAGCTCCGCCGGCTTTTACACCGGTTCCGCTGGAGGCAGGTTTTAACCAAACTCTGGCACCGCCGAATTTAGCTGTTTGCTCGTGTGGTATTGTATTTTTAATTATAGGTACTCTAATCAGATTCTTTTTTGCAGCTTCAATCCCTTTTGCAATAGCAGTAGTAACTTCTTTCGCTTTACCCAAACCGTAACCGACTATTCCGTCTTCATTTCCTACTACTACAATAGCTGAAAAACTAAAAGTACGCCCTCCTTTAGTAACTTTAGTCACTCTTTGAATATTGACCAACCTGTCTTTGAGTTCTAAATCGCTTGTTTTTACTTTTCCACTTTGTCTGGCAACATCAGCCAGCGCTTTCACTCTCCCGTGATATAAATAGCCATTACGGTCGAAAACTACATTTTTGATATTCAGATTAAGCGCTCTTTCGGCAATTAATTTACCGACAAACTTTGCTTGTTCGGTCTTTGTTTTAGCCATTTGTGAAGATACCTCCTTGCACAATGAAGATGCAGAAAGCACTGTCCGTCCTGCCGAATCATCAATAATCTGTACTGAAATATGCTTGTTGCTTCTAAATACCGACATACGTGGCCGTTCAGAAGTACCATATATTTTTCTTCGGACTCTCTTTTTAATTCTTATTCTTCTTTCTTTTTTTGATAATGACATAAAAGTAAATAATTAAATATTATGCAGAACTTGCTGTTTTTCCGGCTTTCTTTCTTAATTGTTCGTTAACAAATTTGATTCCTTTACCTTTATATGGTTCAGGTGGCCGTAATGATCGAATTTTTGCAGCCACTTGTCCAAGTAATTGTTTATCATAAGATGTCAATGTTATTATTGTATTGCTTCGTTTTTCAGTCTTTGCTTCTACTTTAACTTCAGGAGGAATTTGAAAGTGAATGTCATGAGAATATCCCAATGAAAGTTCAAGTATTTGGCCTTTGGCTTCCGCTTTATAACCAACACCAACAATTTCCTGCTGCAATGTAAAACCTTTAGAAACACCTGTCACCATATTATTAATTAATGCCCGGTAAAGACCATGTAATGATTTATGTTTTTTTTCCTCTGTTTGCCTTAAAATATAAATTTTTCCATCTTTGATTTCAATTTTAATATCAGGAGCAATTTTTTGTGATAATTCGCCCAGCATGCCTTTAACATTAACGACATTATCGGGAGCTACTGAAATTTTAACATTATCAGGGATATCAACAGGAATACTTCCAATTCTAGACATATTGATTAATATAAAAAATTAGTAAACATAACATAAAATTTCACCGCCAATATTTTTAGCTCGTGCCTCTTTATCGGACATAACACCTTGCGATGTGGACAGTATGGCGATTCCCAGGCCGTTTAAAACCCTTGGAATATTTTTAGAATCAACATATTTTCTTAATCCTGGCCGGCTGATTCTTTTAATCATTTTAATAGCTGAAATTTTGTTAATAGGATGATATTTTAAAGCTATTTTGAGCATACCCTGTAAATTGTTCTCCTCAACTTTATAATTTAAAATATATCCTTTATCCATAAGGACCTTAGTAACTTCCTTTTTAATATTCGATGCCGGTATTTCCACGAGCTTATGTTTCGCTTTTACGGCATTTCTTAAACGGGTTAAATAATCTGCAATTGAATCGGTCATTGTTCAAATATTTAATATTACCAACTTGCTTTAGTTATTCCGGGTATAATACCTGAAGACGCCATTTCTCGGAAAGCGATTCTGCTTATGCCGAATTGTCTCATATAGCCCTTAGGTCTGCCGGTTAATTGACAACGGTTATGCAATCTGACTTTTGAAGAATTTCTTGGCAACCGGCTTAACTCACTATAATTGCCTTCCGCTTTTAATTTTTTTCTTTTTTCCGCAAATTTAGCGACCAGTTTCTGTCGTTTTAATTCGCGTGCTTTCATTGATTCTTTTGCCATATTATTTTTTGATTATATCTTTAAATGGTAATCCAAAATTTTTTAATAACGCTAAACCTTCCTCATCGGTTTTGGCAGTAGTAATGAATGATATCTCCATCCCAAGAATTTTATTAATTTTATCAATATCAATTTCCGGAAAAATAATTTGTTCGGTAATGCCGAGTGTATAATTTCCCCTGCCGTCGAGCCGGCTGTTTATTCCTTTGAAGTCCCTGATTCTAGGTAAAGCGGCGCAAATTAAACGTTCAAGAAATTCATACATTTTATCACGCCGTAAAGTTACTCTAACGCCAATGGGCATTTTTCTGCGAAGCTTGAAATTTGAGATGTCTTTTTTGGCATATCTCATTACAGCTTTTTGACCTGCAATAACTGATAATTCATTTACAGAGATATCAATAAGCTTTTTATCTGCTACGGCTTGACCGACACCCTGATTTATTACAATTTTTTGTAACCTTGGTGCCTGCATAATACATTTATAATTAAACTTTTTTGAAAGCGCAGGAGCTATTTCTTCAGAATACTTCTTTTTTAATGTTGGTATGTATTTCATTATTTAATCTCCTCTCCTGATTTTTTAGCGTATCTTACCACTTTACCTTTATCGTTTAATTTGTGGCCTATTCGTGTCGGCTTTCCTGAAGAAGGATCTATTAATAAAAGATTTGAAATATGCACCGGAGCTTCTTTTTTTAATAAACCGCCTTTAGGATGAGCTTTGGTAGGTTTGCTATGTTTTGTAATAATATTAATACCTTCGACAATAGCTTTATTTTTTTTCCTCAGAACATTCAAAACTTTACCTTGTCGCCCTTTAAAATCTCCGGTTATAATTGCAACCAAATCGCCTTTTTTAATATGTAATTTTTTTTGCATGACTAAATAATTTTATATTACTTCGGGAGCAAGAGAAACAATTTTCATATATTGCTTGTCTCTTAATTCTCTGGCAACCGGACCAAAAATTCTGGTTCCCCTGATTTCACCTGTTGTTTGCAATAATACAACTGCATTATCATCAAAACGAATGTATGAACCATCTGGTCTTCTGACTTCTTTTTTTGTACGAACAACTACTGCAGGGGTAACTGTTCCTTTTTTTATTTCACTCGACGGTAAAGCGCTTTTTACAGTAACAATAATTTTATCACCAACCGAAGCGTATTTTCTTCCTGTACCGCCAAGCACACGAATGCAAAGAACTTCTTTTGCACCACTGTTATCAGCGACAGTACATCTTGTTTCCTGCTGTATCATAATTATTTCGCTTTTTCAATAATTTCGACAAGCCGCCAGCACTTACGTTTGCTTAATGGCCTTGTTTCAATAATTTTTACAATATCTCCATCATTGCATTCATTTTTTTCATCGTGAGCAATGAATTTTGAAGTTTTATTAACAAATTTTCCATATTTTGGATGCTTCATCCTTACATTTACGGCTACCACAATAGATTTATGCATTTTATTACTAACAACGATACCTATTTTTTCTTTT
>JACQWN010000024.1:0-7261 GCA_016209245.1 Bacteroidia bacterium | reverse complement strand
AATGTTTTTAAGTGTTCATGTGTTCATGTGTTCATGTGTTCATGTGTTCATGTGTTTATGTGAATACTTTAACACTTCAACACTTTAACACTTTAACACTTCAATTAGAGTTTTCTTTAATAGTTCTTTGTTTTAGCTCGGTAATCAGACGTGCTATATTTCTTCTTATTTTTCTCAGTTTTAACGGGTTATCCAAAGTAGAAACAGTATGATTAAGCTTTAAACGTGTATAAAGCGTTTTTTCATCTTCAATCTGTTCATGTAATTCTTTAGTTGTTAATTGTCTGATTACAGCTTGTTTCATTTTTTATATATTATTTATTCTACATAATCTCTGCGGACAATAAATTTTGTTTTAACAGGGAGCTTCTGGGCTGCGAGCCTGAGAGCTTCTTTAGCCACATCAAGCGGCACGCCTTCGGCTTCAATAATAATTCTGCCCGGTGTAATTGGGACGACAAAGCCCTCAGGTGCGCCTTTACCTTTTCCCATACGTACCTCTGCCGGTTTTTTTGTTATAGGTTTATCAGGAAAAACTCTTATCCAAATTTGACCTTCACGTTTCATATGGCGGGTAACCGCCTGACGGGCAGCTTCAATTTGCCGGCCTGTAAGCCACGCATATTCCAGGGTTTTTATTCCGAAAGAGCCATGTGCCAATTGATTTCCACGTTGGGCATTCCCTTTCATCTTACCTTTTTGTTGCCGTCTGTATTTTGTCTTTTTTGGTTGTAACATTATATTCCCGGTTAATGTTTTCTTTTCTTAAATCCTCTTGGTGCAACTTTCGTACTTTTTGTTCCGATATTAGGTGAAAGATCGCGTTTACCATAGATTTCCCCTTTGCAAATCCATATTTTAACGCCGATTAAACCTGATTTAGTCAAGGCAGCAGATTGATTATAATCAATATCCGCTCTGAAAGTATGTAAAGGAATTCGTCCTTCTTTGAACGTTTCAGCTCTTGCCATCTCTGCACCGCCTAATCTTCCAGAAATCAATAGTTTAATTCCCTCGGCTCCCATGCGGACTGCTGAAGCAATGGCCATCTTTATCGCTCTTCTGTATGAGATTCCGCCTTCAATTTGCTTTGCAATATTATTCCCGACAATTATAGCATCTAATTCAGGTCTCTTGATTTCAAAAATATTTATCTGAACTTCCTTATTTGTTATTTTTTTTAATTCTTCTTTAAGCTTATCAACTTCCTGGCCGCCTTTACCGATAATATAACCCGGCCTTGCTGTATTTACAGTAATAGTAATCAACTTCAGGGTTCTTTCTATTATTATTTTAGAAATACTTGCTTTTGAAAGACGAGTATTAAGATATTTTCTGATTTTAAAATCTTCAATTAACTTGGAGGAATATTTATTTCCCCCGTACCAATTAGAATCCCATCCTTTAATGATTCCTAATCTGTTTGCTATAGGATTTGATTTTTGTCCCATTATTCTTTTGATTGATTTTCGGTTTTTGAATTATTGTTAATATTTTCAGTTTCTTTAGCTTGTTCGGCTTCTTCTATTTTATTAAAGCTATCTAAAATCATGGTTACATGGTTTGAACGTTTACGAATTCTATAAGCTCTGCCTTGAGGAGCGGGTCTCATTCTTTTTAATACTCTTGCAGAATCAACAAAAATTTCGCTGATAAATAAGTTGTTATCTTCCAGTCGTTGTTTTTCATTTTTTTTCTGCCAGTTAGAAATTGCCGATAACAAAAGCTTTTTTAATACACCGGCCGGTTCTTTTCTTGTATGTTTTAAAATATTAAGTGCAGAATTTACATCTGCTTTTCGAATCAAATCTGCAACCAATCTCATTTTTCTTGGCGAAGTCGGGCAGTTTCTTAAAATTGCAAATGCTTTATGTTTTTTTTCTTCTTTAAGTTCTACAGCTCTGTTTCTTTTTCTTGCACCCATGTCATTTATAATATTTATGTTGTTTGTTTTGCTTTTTTCCCGCTATGCCCTCTGAATATACGGGTTGGAGCAAATTCTCCCAGCTTATGGCCAACCATATTTTCAGTAATATAAACAGGGATAAATCTGTTCCCGTTATGTACGGCAATAGTATGTCCGACAAAATCGGGAGAGATCATAGATCTTCTGGCCCATGTTTTAATTACTTGCTTTTTACCGGAAGCATTCATTGCCAGTATTTTTTTCTCAAGCTTAAAATCAATATTAGGACCTTTTTTTAATGAACGGCTCATATCAGATTATTTTTTTCTTTTCTCGACGATATATTTATTTGATTCTTTTTTCTTTGGTCTGGTTTTGAATCCTTTAGCGAGCAATCCTTTTCTTGAGCGTGGATGTCCGCCGGATGCTTTTCCTTCGCCGCCACCCATTGGGTGGTCAACCGGATTCATAGCTACCCCCCTTGTTCTTGGCCTTCTGCCAAGCCATCTGCTTCTGCCTGCTTTTCCCGATTTTTCAAGCGCATGATCAGAGTTTGAAATAGTTCCAATGGTCGCTTTACAAGTAATAAGAATTTTTCTTGTTTCTCCTGAGGGTAATTTTATAATGGCATATTTTCCTTCTCTCGAAATTAAAGAAGCATAAGAACCGGCACTGCGGGCTAAAGTGGCGCCACGGCCAGGTTTGAGCTCAACATTATGAACTACAGTTCCTAATGGTATTTCAGAAAGATATAAAGCGCTGCCGATTTCAGGAGAAATTCCCTTGCCGCTGCACACGATATCGCCTGCTTTCAAACCATTTGGGGCAATGATATAACGTTTTTCGCCATCGGCATAATACAACAGTGCAATTCTTGCCGTCCGGTTCGGATCATATTCAATTGATTTCACTTTTGCAGGAATCAATTCCTTGTCTCTTTTAAAATCAATCAGGCGGTATTTTTGCTTATGACCTCCGCCGATATACCGCATAGTCATTTTCCCGCTATGGTTTCTTCCACCTGTTTTGTGCATAGGCACCAGCAACGATTTTTCAGGAGCTATACCGGATATTTCCTCAAAAGTACTGGTTATTTTATGCCTTTGTCCAGGTGTAGTCGGTTTTATTTTTTTGACAGCCATTTTACTTAAATATTGCTATAAAAATCAATCTTTTCTCCTTTAGCCAAAGTTATGAGCGCTTTCTTAAAAGAAATTTTTTTTCCTAGAACGGCGCCTGACTTGGTAAATCTTGACTTAACCTTTCCGCCATATCTCATTGTATTAACAGAAAGGACATTAACATTGTAGAGCGTTTCAATTGCTTTTTTAATCTGCAGTTTATTCGCTCTTTTGTTAACAATAAATCCAAAGCGGTTCAAAGTATCGCCTTGCTTTGTCATTTTTTCAGTAACAATCGGTTTATACAAAATATTCATTGTTTTATTGACTTAAATTCTTCTCAATAATTGCAAGTGAACTCTCAGTAAGCAGAAGCTTTGAGGCATTTAGGATATTATAAGTATCTAAATTACAAGCAGATACAACATTGAAGCCCTGCAAATTTCGAGACGACAAATATATGTTTTTATTTTGTTCATTTAAAACAAGAAGAATATTATTAATAATAATATTTAATTTTTTTGAAAGGCCGGTAATATTTTTTGTTTTCGGAGCTTCAAATCCAAAATCTTCGAGAATGATAATTTCGTTCTGTTTCGCTTTATTGGAAAGGGCTGATTTTCTGGCGATTTTTTTAATTTTTTTGTTAAGCTTGAATGAATAATCTCTTGGGCGAGGGCCAAAAGTTCTGGCTCCGCCTTTAAATAAAGGAGATTTTGTACTGCCGGCTCTGGCCGTACCTGTTCCTTTCTGTCTTTTAATTTTTTTTGTACTTCCGGACATATCGGATCTTTCCTGAGTTTTATGTGTACCTTGCCGGTTATTTGCCATATAATTTTTTACATCAAGATATATGGCATGGTCGTTCGGTTCAATTGCAAAAACCGAATCATTGAGCATGATTTTTCTGCCCGTATCTTCGCCATTAATATTAAAAACTGATAGTTCCATTATTTTTCAATTATTACGTATGAACCATTCGCTCCAGGGACAGCACCCTTGACGAGTATTAAATTTTTTTCAGGTATAAGCTTCAAAACTCTTAAATTAATTATTTTAGTAATTTTTGCTCCGGTATGTCCACCCATTTTCATTCCTTTGAGAACTCTTGAAGGATGTGAGGAGCCACCCATTGAACCTGGTGCGCGGTCGCGATCATGCTGACCATGCGAACGGCTTCCAACACCAGAAAAATGGTGACGTTTCACTACCCCCTGAAATCCTTTTCCTTTGGAAATACCGGTTATATCAACCCATGTATCATCTTTAAAAATATCAATAGTTATAGTATCGCCAAGCTTCCATTCATCTTTAAATCCGCTTAATTCCTTCATTATTCTCTTTGGTGTGGTTTTCGCCTTGTTCAGATGTCCGAGCATCGCTTTATTAGTATTTTTTTCCTTCTTATCACCAAGGGATAGCTGCAGGGCTTCATATCCGTCGTTTTCCGGGGTTTTAACCTGTGTCACGACACATGGACCTACTTCAAGAACAGTACAGGAGATATGTTTGCCATCCTGTCCGAAAACTGAAGTCATGCCAATTTTTTTTCCAAGTAATCCGGCCATATAAATAAACTTAATTTTGAAAATTAAACTTTTATTTCGACTTCGACTCCGCTTGGTAGCTCAAGCTTCATCAAAGCATCTATTGTTTTTGCTGTAGTGCTGTATATATCCAGTAATCTTTTATGGGAGCAAAGCTGGAATTGGTCCCTTGATTTTTTATTGACGAAAGGGGAACGTAATACGGTGAATACTCTTTTATGTGTTGGGAGAGGTATAGGACCTCTGACAACCGCCCCGGTAGTCTTGACTGTTTTTACAATCTTCTCGGCAGATTTGTCCACCAGATTATGATCGTAAGATTTCAGCTTTATTCTGATTTTTTGACTCATAGAAAATAAAATTTATATATAATTAATAATTTTTTTCTCAATCTGCTCAGGCACTTCTTCATAATGAGAGAACTCCATTGTTGAAGTAGCTCTTCCTGATGTAATAGTTCTAAGATTAGTGACATAGCCGAATTGCTCGGACAGCGGGACAAGCGCTTTTATTATCCTTGCCCCTGATCTTGACTCGGTTCCCTGAATCAATGCTCTCCGGCGGTTAAGATCGGCAATTATATCGCCCATATATTCTTCGGGTGAAACTACTTCCAGCTTCATAACAGGTTCCATAAGCCGTGGATTACCTTTTCTAATACCATTTTTTAATGCCATGCGGGCAACTATTTCGAATGATAAGGCATCCGATTCTTCTTTATGCATTTCCGCTTCAACCATCAATACATTGAGATTGTTCAAAGGGTAACCCATGATTGGGCCATTTACCATTGCTTCTTCGAAACCTTTTTCTACCGCTTTTATATACTCTGCAGGAAGAACAATATTTTCCCGTTTGGCTAAAAATTGAAGGCCTTTGAAATTTTTATCACAGGGGGATAATATAACCTTGATTCTGGCAAATTTATTCTTACCTGCCACTTGTTTCTCAAAAGTTTCTTCATGCATAATTTCTTTAGTAATTGTTTCCTTATAAGCGACCTGAGGTTTCCCTTTATTACATTCAACTTTAAATTCCCTCTTTAATCTGTCAATCAGTATTTCCAAATGAAGCTCGCCCATTCCGCTAATGACTGTCTGACATGAATTTTCATCGGGCTTTACGATGAATGTCGGGTCTTCTTCCGACAGCTTGTTCAGTGCAATATTAAGTTTCTCTATATCTGCCTGAGTTAATGGTTCAATAGCTATTCCGATGACAGGGTCGGGGAAAGTCATGCTTTCAAGCGAGACTGCAAATTTTTCGTTGCAAAGAGTGTCGCCGGTTTTGATATCTTTCAGACCAACGGCTGCACAAATATCACCTGCTTCAGAAAATTCAATAGAATTTTGCTTATTGGCATGCATATGATAAAGCCGTGTAATTCTTTCCCTTTTTTTAATTCTGGGATTATAAATTACATTTCCGGTTTTGAGAATCCCCGAATAAACCCTGATATATGTCAGCTTACCTGTAAAAGAATCTGTTGCAATTTTAAAAGCCAGTGCAGCTAATGGTTCCTCGCTGTTTGGGTACCTTGATACAGTTTTATTATTTTGCGGATTGATTCCGCTAACAGGGCCTATATCCAAGGGGCTTGGGAGGAAAGCCGCAATAGCATCGAGCAACATTTGCACTCCTTTATTTCTGAAAGCCGCACCGCATAGTACAGGTATTATTTTCATCTTTAATACTGCACGGCGTGCTGCATCCAAAAACTCATCAATAGTAATAGTTTCACGATTTTCAAAGAACTTTTCCAATAATTTGTCATCCGATTCTACGATTGCTTCAATCAGCTTTTCCCTGTGTTCTTCAACGGTTTCTTTCAGGTCATCGGGAATAGCGGTATATTGATAATCAATACCAAGATTATTTTCAACAGGCCAAACAATCGCTTTTCGTTCGAGAATATTTATTACGCCTTTAAATTGATTTTCCGAACCAAAAGGTATCTGCCATGCCAGTGCATTGGCTTTTAATTTACTGCGTATTTCATGAACTACTCTAAAAAAATCGGCTCCGGGCCGGTCCATTTTATTAACAAAGGCGATTCTTGGAACATTATATTTATCGGCCTGTCGCCACACTGTTTCAGATTGCGGCTCGACACCTCCGACTGCACAAAAAACAGCGATTGCGCCATCCAATACTCTCAAAGAACGTTCTACTTCAACTGTAAAATCAACATGTCCGGGGGTATCTATTATATTTATTCTGTAATCCTGATTTTTATATTTCCAGAAGGTTGTTGTAACTGCCGATGTAATTGTGATTCCCCTTTCCTGTTCCTGAACCATCCAATCCATTGTGGCTGTTCCCTCGTCAACCTCCCCTATTTTATAATTAATACCCGTGTAATATAATATTCTCTCGGTAGTAGTAGTTTTGCCGGCGTCTATATGAGCCATAATACCAATATTCCGTGTAAAATTCAAGTCGTTGTTCATATATAAAGCTACTACTGATTTTTTCTGTCATAATTATAGTTAAAATGGTTAAATTGTTATATTGCTATATTACTATATTGCTAAATTGTTATTATTTTTTTATAATCAATGTTATTATTTCATATTCAACAATTTAACAATTAAGCAATTTAACAATTGAGCCCACTCTAAAAACCCCTTTAAACTACATTTGACACGAATTACACAAATTTAATATATTGATTATAAATTATATTT
>JACQWN010000276.1 GCA_016209245.1 Bacteroidia bacterium | reverse complement strand
ATAAATCTAAATTTAACTTACGGAAATCAAATATTTACAGCAATAAACCCGATTATTCAATTTTTGGAATTGGTGACTATTCTTTTATGCCTTTCAAAGTTTCTATTTCAGGACTATACAAATCTTATTCCTTCAGCTTGATTTTGCCTCAAAATGGGAAACCTATTATGCTTGATGACACTTGCTATATGCTTGGTTTTGACAATTTAGAATTTGCGGCTTATACTCTTATTCTTTTGAACTCAAACAAAACAAAAGAGCTTTTACAATCAATTACATTTCCAGACGCAAAGAGAATTTTCACAAAAGATATTTTAATGCGTATTGATTTATATAAATTTGCATTACAATTTTCTATCATTCAAATTCAACAAGAACTTGACCGGCTTAATGGTAAATACAATCTTGAAATAAAACCGGATATGTGGGACGAGTTTATGAATGCCATGAAACCGATTTTTAAAGAGCGGCAAATGAGCATATTTGTTTAGAAAGACGTTGCAATGCAACGTCTTTCTAAAATTAAAATTTTACAGTTAACCTGATATTTAATCTTCTTGAGGTTAAATAGTTGGGAACTGCTAATTGTCTTCCGTAAATATCCGATACCCATAAATAAGAAATAGTATTATTAATATCAATTAAATTAAGGACTTCACCGCAAATCCAGATACTTTTAATATATTTCAACGGATTTCCGGCAGATAATTTTGCAAGTTCGCTGATTATTTCTTTTGAAAAACCAATATCCACGCGACGATATGGCGGCATACGGAAGGCAGTTCGGTTGTGTATGGATTTTGGAGGGCCAAAAGGCAAACCTGAACCGAACATCATGCTCAGATGAACTTTATAAGACGGATGACGTGGAATATAATCCTGGAAAAATAAACCGAAATTGACTAATTGATCCGATGGCCGCGGCACGTATCCGGGATAAACCATGACGCCATTTGGAGCAATATAATAATCGCCGACTATATCTTCTTTAGTCCTCATTATTGAAAGACTGCCCCATGACTCGACGCCTTTTACAAATTCCCCGTTGATTTTAATATCAATGCCCATAGCATATCCACAAGCTGTTTCATTGGCAAGATACCTGACCCTGACCTGGTCAATAATATAGGGGATGAGATTATCCAATTTTTTATAAAATATTTCGGTGACATATTTGAATGGACGCCCCCACAGCTCAAAATAATAATCACCTCCGAGTACGAAATGAATGGATTTTTGTGCTTTAATGTTATAATTCATATTTCCGTCGAGGTCGCGTAATTCCTTATAAAAAGGCGGTTGATAATAATAACCTGAAGCAAAACGAAAGAGGAATTTTTTCTGCCAGTTTGGCGTCAAAGTAAAAATGAAGCGTGGTCCAAAGACAAACTCATTGCTGAAATCCCAGTAATTGCCACGTAAGCCGACAGCAACGCTTAGTTTATTGCTGTCGAGGTCATATTCGGAATAATGCTGCAAATAACATGCCCCCCTGTTTGACTCCAGAAAATTTCCTGCATGCAGAACATTATATAAATAAACAGCAGTATCGGAGTTTGGAAGCGAATATCCCGCCGAGTCAATCATTTGCCATTCGTTAATATGGTCGTTGATAATTTCATGCTGGAAATCTATGCCCCAATACAATGCCTTATTTTTTTTATCTTTTCCGTTAATGACAGCTTTATGAGAAAAATTAAACATAGTGGCATCTAAATAATTTCGTGCATGATTCAGGAAAGTGCCGATGCCGATATTCATCAGACTGTCGCCAAATCGTTCGGAACTGAGGTCTTTATCGAGCTCATTAATAAAATATTGACCCATAATATCGAAAGTCTCTTCTTCCATGGTATTATAAGCCGAAGCAATAAATTTGAATAATTTGTTTTCGTCAGGCCGGTATGTTCCTGTAACCGCACCGGTCAATGAATAAAATCTGTCGGTTTCCTGTCCGTCGAAATATATTTTCAGATTAAGAGCTTCATCCCAACTTCCAAAAGCCGTCTCCAGCGTTTCAGGTATAAAATCGTATTTATTTTGTGAGATATTTCCAAGAAAGCCAAGCTCGAAATTTGTGCTTACATCATAAGTCAGATATGTCTGGAAATCGAAGAATGATGGATTATATTCTCCGCGTGTATCGAGACTTTTCAGCATGTATTTTGATGTTTTATATCTGATACCGGAAATATGAGTAAACCGGTGATTTGCAGTGCTTCCTTCAAGATAGGCGGAACCGCCAAGCAGTCCGGCAGAAAAGGAAGA
This sequence comes from Bacteroidia bacterium, assembly GCA_016209245.1. GTDB lineage: Bacteria > Bacteroidota > Bacteroidia > Bacteroidales > BM523 > JACQWN01. Next base: position 6,500 of record JACQWN010000276.1, on the reverse strand, counting down.
GGCATATTTGGTGGGTTTACGGTATTTGATATCGAGTACCGACGACATTTTATCGCCGTACCTGGCATCAAACCCGCCTGGCGAGAACATAACAGACGACACCATATCGGGGTTTGTAAAGCTTAACCCTTCCTGTTGCCCCGAACGAATCAGAAATGGCCTATATACTTCTATATCGTTTACATATACAAGATTTTCGTCGAAATTACCACCTCTGACCGAGTATTGAGAGCTTAGCTCACCACCCTGCTTTGATACGCCAAGCTGTCCAATTAATACCGACTCGATGCTTTGTGAAGCGCTCGGTATTACTTTTAAAGTTTGAACAGGAATTAAAGTCATCCCTTTTACCGCTTCATATTTTTCAGATATAATATTTACTGATGTAATAGTTTTGCTTGTATGCCTCATCTGGTGGTTTACTTGTATCCGTTCTCCTGAATGTGCATAAATTACGATTGTATCGCTGCCGAACTCAAGATGTGATATAATGATTTTTAATTTTGTGCTTGCAGGTATTTTAAGCTCATAGCCGCCTTCGGGATTTGTGGCGGTTCCACAGATGGCAGGCACTAAAATATTTGCAAACTCAACCGGGCTGCCGTTTTCGTCTGTTATGTTTCCATAAATAACGGCATATTGCCTGCAAGAATTACCGAATGGAATGTATAATCTTTTCCTCTGTTCCTTAATAAATATTTATCTCTTAACATGCCAAGAAAGCTAAGAAACAATTGGTTATTGCTGTTCTTATCAACTTCGTCAATTATTAATAACAGAAATCTTATAATTTTATTATCTTTGTGCTACTGACGGGGTGACTTTCACCCCGTCAGTAAGTAGTACAATTAATATTAATTATTATGACAAAAGAATTTAACGATACCGGATTATGTGTTCCTGATAAGCATTATATGGTGGACACAAGCAAGCAAATTAATGAAATATTTCATAATTTGATTGAACGCGGAAAATATTTTACCATTAACCGTGCAAGACAATTCGGGAAGACAACTACTATATTTCTGACTGCAAAATTGCTGAATAATAGAAAAGATTACTTTTTAATAGAAACCAGCTTTGAAGGTATCGGTGATGAAATTTTTAAAAATCAAAAGGATTTCTGCCGGCATATTGTAGAAATAATTGGGGAAAATATTGAATTATATGATAAATATTACGCTGATGAATGCTTTAAGCAAATTGAAACAATTACCGACTTAAAAAATTTGTCTGGTTTTATCACTAAATTTAACGAAACACTTAATAAAAAAGTAGTATTAATAATTGACGAAGTTGACAAGAACAGCAATAACCAATTGTTTCTTAGCTTTCTTGGCATGTTAAGAGATAAATATTTATTAAGGAACAGAGGAAAAGATTATACATTCCATTCGGTAATTCTTGCAGGAGTCCATGATATTAAGACAATAAAACTAAAAATTCGCGAAGGTAAAGAAGTTAAGCTAAACAGCCCTTGGAACATTGCAGTTGACTTTGAAATAGACCTGAGCTTTGACCCCGGCCAAATTGTTACAATGCTTAATGATTACACTCATAACACAGGAATTAAAATGAACAAGGTAGCGATATCCGAAAAGCTATACTATTATACATCCGGCTATCCTTATCTTGTAAGTAAATTATGCAAGTTCATTGATGAAAAAATAATTACTCAAAGAGAAAATAAAAACTGGACTATACATGACGTTGAAAATGCTTTCAGATTAATTACTGCGCCTGATTATCAAACAACTTTATTTGATAGTTTGTTCAAAAACCTGCAGGGATATAAAGAGTTGCACGAAACCGTAAAATCCATAGTTATCAGGGGAGAACAATTGAATTACAAAGCATATGATACTGTTATTAATTTTGGTAAAATATATGGGATTTTTAAAAATGTAAATGGAATTTGTAAAATACATAACAGAATTTTTTATTAACATATTTATGATTACTTTCTTGCAAGAACAATAAGGGAAAATATTTTAAACCGCCCTGACTTTAAGCCCGATTATTATAAAGATAATAAATTGAATTTAGAGTTCATATTACAAAGATTTCAGCAATTTATGAAAGAAAATTATTCATATAAGGATAAGAAATTTGTTGAACGTGAAGGACGATTATTATTTTTATCATTCTTAAGGTCAATAATAAATGGGAAAGGATACGACTTTAAAGAGCCTGCCGTTGCTGACGAGCGAAGAATGGATATTGTAATAACTTATAACCAAAAGCGTTATGTGACGGAACTTAAAATCTGGCGGGGTAATGAGTATCATAAAAAAGGATTGCAGCAGCTAAGCGATTATCTCGATATATATTCGTTAAAAAAAGGATATCTTTTGATTTATGATTTCAATGAAAACAAACATTACAAAGAGGAAAATATAAAATTTAAGGATAAAGAAATTTATACAATATGGGTATAATAATGTCAATACCCCGAATCGTCATACTCAATCATATTGAAGGTCATATTTATCATTGATTCGTAGTCTTGACCTACTTCGTGCATATCTTCATCGTTTCCTTCATAATACCAGAAAATTTTGACTTCATTTCCTGCTCTGTGAATCATTTCGATAATTTTAAGTATATCGAGAAGACATTTTGAGGAGCTTGTATTAAAATATTCAAGCTTTATATGAACTTCGGTAAGCGGTTTGGGGCTATATGAATAACTTTTAAGCCAATCGAGCAAAGGTTTATAAAATGTTGCTGCATCCTCCGGAATTGATCTCCCGGAAAGCTCTATTTTCCCTGAATCGTAACCAAATTTTACACTCGGGGTAATCTTTGTCCCCTCAATTGCAATAGATTCCATTTATACAAAAATAAATTTGTTGAAGTTAAAATTTTTGCCAAAAGTAGTTATAAATCTGAAATTTAAAAATATTATTTAACAAAAATCTTTTTTACAATTTTTTCTTTACCCGTAACAATTTCAATCAGATAAATACCCGCTGTCAGGTTTGAAATATTCAATTTCGACGATTTTCCTGAAATGGTCATTTTATTATAATCGGCAACAAGACAACCAATCGGATTATAAATTTTTATATTAACTTTTTGTTTGAATGGTGTCATGATATATAAATAATCTTTAGCAGGGTTAGGATAGATGAAAATGGAATTTTCGGTATATTGTTCCTCAACAGAAACCGAAAAATCAAAAGACAGACTATCAACCCATATAGTGCTGTTTGCTTGGAAATCAGCTTCAGGATTTGATGACATGATAACTATATTCATTGAATCGGGTGTATCTTCCGATGTGTATTCTATAGGTATTTCAAAAAGAGTCCAACTGGGTGTTGAGATTGCTTTCATATAACCTGTTCCGATAGTATCTGCTTGTGCTTTAGCCAATCCTATGCCGATAAAACATGAATCGGTGCCGGTCGGCTGATACTTAAAATATCCTCTTAGCTTTGTCGGACGGAAAGGAAAAGGAATCCCCCCTGATACACCCCCGGTTTGCGCCTCTATGTCCACATAAAATTCTCCAACAGTAATTAAACCTGGTATAACAATCTCGCCTACTAACGGGATAGTCTGACTGATAGATTTAATCTTGACACTTATTGTTCCGTCAAATGGCGAAGCTGTTTCTTTTGTAGTTGTATTAAAAATAAATGTCCCTAAAAGGATCTCATTGGATGAATCCCAGTTATCGGGATTTTCCATACCATTCCCTATGCTCGACCAGGTTTCAAAGCTGCAATTGGGAATATCCTGAGCCGGAATGCTCCGGTAAAATGTCAGTACAAACAGGCATGCTGCAAAAAGTAAATATTTTTTCATAGCTTTATAGGTTTTAATTAAGTGGCTAAAATATATATTAATAACGAAATATAAAATATTTTTATAAAATTTTTAGTATTTTTGGTATTTTTCAAATGCCGGTTTGCAAAAGGTATTAAAAACATAAAAAATCCGACAGATGATTTTGATTTGTAGATTATTGTGTAACAAAGGTGAACATATCTGCGCAAAAAGATGTCGGATACGAGTAACAAAGGTAAAGATATAAATAAGTTATGAACAATTTTGGGGCGAGGAATGCAGAATACTTAACTAATATCTAATTCTAAATGAATTTACAAATACGTTAGTTCATTTTATAATGGCAAAGAATTTACCGAATATAAAATTATCAATACAATCATAGATGTGAATTTTTATTTTGCTAAACCTTATCACTCTTGGGAAAGAGGCGCCAATAAAAATACAAATGGTTTAATTCGTCAATATTTTCCTAAAGGTTCTTCGTTTGAAAATATCTCTAATGAAGACGTAGCAAGGATTCAAGATATTTTAAATAATCGTCCAAGAAAAAAATTAAACTTTTTTACACCAAATGAATTTTTATCATTAGATTTGTCAAACCAAAAAGTTGCATTTGTGACTTGAATTCAGCATATATTAACTTGAATAATTCATGAATTTTACAATAAAATATATGAATTATGAATTATTCAGGCTAATTGAAAGATATTCTTTATTTCCAAATTGTAAATTTTTTCGGATGAAACAACTGACAATTTTTTTTATAGGGCTTTTTATTTTTTCAGGTAAGCCATACTTTTCTATTGCTGAAACAAAAGAAATTCCTTTTACTTTAGACGATAGAGATAGAATTATTCGATTGGAAGAAAAAGTTGAATCTTTACGCAATGAGATAAATGCTAAATTTGAATCTCAAAATGTAAAATTTGACTCTCAACAAATACAGATAAACGATTTAAAAAATTTGTTTTATTGGGGATTTGGAGTAATGGTAGCTTTAATGATTGCCCTCTTTGGTTATATAGTATGGGATAGAAAAACGGTACTAAAACCGGTAGAAAAAGCTACAAGAAATGTTGAACTAAATTTACAGAAATTAATTTCTGCTTTAAAAGAAAAAGCGCGTACCGACGTACAATTAGCAGAAATTCTAAGAACAAACGGACTTTTGGAAACATAAATAATAAAAACAATACTTTATAAATATGAGAATTAAATATTTTATTCTTTTGGTTGTCGGAGGTTATATAATGTTTTCTTGCGTACCTGTAAGAAAATTTGAGGACCTTAAAAAAAAGGAAGAACAATGCAGAACTGAAAGCGAGCAGTTCAAGCTAAGAATCAAAGAGCTGGAAACAAGCAATAATGAATTAAACGGTCAAATTGAAAGATTTAAAAAAGAGCATGACCAATTGGTTAAAGATACGACAGACCTTGGTAATAATGAGCGGCGTTTGCGGAAGCAATATGATAAAATTCTTGAATTGAACAATCAGCTTCTTGAAAAGCAGAAAGAGCTGGTCAAAGGAAATACTGAAGAAACCAAAAAAATATTGACTGAGTTGCAAGAAACTCAGGAGGATCTTCAAAAACGGGAAGATGAATTAAATGAATTGGGAAGAACCCTGGATAAAAAAAGGACTGACCTTGATGCTCTGAGAGCGGAAATTGATGCTAAAAATGCGATAATCGAACAAAAGAACAGAGATTTGGAAGAACGGAACAAACGGCTTGTTGAGCTGGAAGGCAAGCTTAAAAGCATGGATTCAATCGTAAATTCTCTGAAAGAAAAAGTATCAAAAGCGTTAATTGGATTTGAAGGCGATGGTTTAACCGTTTATCAGAAGAATGGAAAAGTATATGTATCACTTGATGAAAAATTGCTTTTTAAAACTGCAAGCTATACTATAGAGGTCAAGGGGAAAGAAGCACTTAAAAAACTTACCGGTGTGCTTGAAAAAAATCAGGATGTAAATATTATGATAGAAGGGCATACCGACAATGTACCATATACAGGAAGCGGACAGCTCAAGGATAATTGGGACCTTAGTGTAATGAGGGCTACTTCTGTGGCTAAAATTTTACTTGAAGGTTCTACAATCGCTCCCACACGTATAACATCAGCAGGGAGAAGTGAATATTTTCCTGTTGACCCGGCTAATACAAAGGAAGCCAAGGCAAAAAACCGCCGGACTGAGATTATTCTTACACCAAAGCTGGATGAGCTATTTAAAATAATAGGGACAAACTAATTTTTTATAAAACTTCAAATTGCCGTTTTACTTTAACGTATTTTTTTATTGTCTCTTTATCTGTATTTCTTTCAATTTTCGTATTTTCTCCATCTAAAAATGTTATAGCTGCACCATCCGGTATTTTATCAAGAATGTCTGGATTGTCTATGATTTGTTCCACAAAATCAAATGCAACAGTTATATCCCTTTTTATTTGTTCTTTATTTGTCATTTATTATTTTTTTAAATTGTTTTTCGTTTAATCTTACTTAAATTTGGAGGATAATATAATTTCAATCCTCTTATAAAGTCGAAGTCCTTTACATTAAACAGGGATTTTCACGGTTATAAAAATACCCTCAAATAATCCACAACCTCAACCATCCAACTAGCCACTTCATTATTGTATTACATTGATTAAAATCCAATTGTAAATTCTTCGTAGTTTTTCTTCTCCTCGTCATTTCT
>JACQWN010000023.1 GCA_016209245.1 Bacteroidia bacterium | reverse complement strand
AGCTACTATTTGCGATGGCGGAGTTTATAACTGGCATGGAAATAATTATTCTGTTGCCGGAGTTTATTACGATAATTTAACTACAGTTGCCGGTTGCGACAGCATTTATGAATTGACGCTAACAGTCAATCTTACTTATATTTTTAATGAAACAATATCTGTTTGCAATGGTACTATTTATAACTGGCATGGCAACAATTATTCTGTTACAGGAATTTATTACGACAGCTTAACTACAATCGCAGGTTGCGACAGTATTTATCAATTAACACTCAATGTCGCCCTTGTTTATTCATATAATGAGTCAGCAACAATTTACGATGGTGAAATTTATAACTGGCATAGTAATAACTATACATCAGCAGGTATTTATTTCGACTCGCTGACCACAATTGCCGGTTGTGACAGCATTTACCAGTTAACACTAACGGTTAATCCGGCTGTTCTTTCGGTAACAATAATAATAGACAGTGTTGATTGTTATGGGGATTGCACCGGTAAAGCCACTGTGACTGTTACCGGAGGAATTCCGCCTTATGCATACTTGTGGAGTGATACTATGCAGACTGCATCAATAGCAGATAGTCTGTGTGCAGGTGTTTATTTTGTCACAATTTCTGATAGCATCAGTACTATTGTTATAGATACTATAACGATAACCGAACCGCCAATGTTATCCGATTCCCTTACCGCTTTAACGCCTACATGTGAATCAAATAATAATGGTTCTGCCGATTTGAGTGTTACCGGCGGAACCCCTCCTTTCGGCTATTTATGGTCAAATTTAGCAACCGGTCAGGATTTAAGTAATGTTTCCGCCGGAAATTATTCTGTTACTGTTTCAGACGCACTTGGTTGCACCGTTGTTGATTCTGTACATATCGAAAACTATATTCCTTTAGAAATTGACACGACTATAATAAACGCATCCTGTATCGGCAAAGCGGATGGCAAAATCATATTATCTGTATCGCAGGGATATGGAAGCTATAGTTTGCATTGGTCGAATGAAGCCACAACTGACTCAATCAGCAGCTTGCTTGCCGGCGATTATACGGTCACTATTACGAGCAGTAATGGTTGCACTGTTACAGAAACGATAACAGTTGGCGAGCCAAACCTGGAATGTTTGTTTATTCCAAATGTTTTTACGCCAAACGGCAATGGACAGAACGATACATGGAAATTTAAAAATGTCGAGCTATTAGGGGAAATCACACTGGAAATCGAAGTGTATAACCGGTGGAATGATAAAATTTTCACTTATACAGGCAGTGCGAAAGACTATGCCAAGCCCATCAATCAGTGGGACGGCAAGTATAAAGGCGCCGATGTTCCATATGGCGCATATGTTTATATTATTAAAATAAATGATGGAAGCGATCCTTTATGCGGCATTGTGACCATTATAAGATAAAAATAGCGGTTATGAAAAAATTACTTGGTTTGTTTTTTTTCTTATGTTTACAGATTGTTACAAACGGGCAACAACTCCCATTATATAGTCAGTATGTATTAAATGGGTTTCTGATAAATCCTGCAATTGCAGGAACAGAGAACTATTCGCCGATAAGGTTGACTGTCAGGCAGCAATGGGTTGGGATTAAAGGGGCGCCCGCGACACAAGCGCTTAGCGCCCATAGAGCTATAACCAGACATAGAAGCATGGGAATAGGCGGATATATCTTTAACGATAATTATGGACCTTTTACTAGAACCGGACTTCTTGCAGCATACTCTTATCAGCTTTCTTTTGGATACGGCGGTCCAAAGCTTTCCTTTGGATTATCGGCATCTACCACTCAGTTGAAATTTGATCAAAGCAGACTTGAAATGGTTGAACCGGATGAAGATATATCCGGAAATACTGAAAGAAAAATAGCGCCTGATATAGGTTGCGGTCTGTACTTTTATGATAAAAAATATTTTGCCGGTATTTCAGCAGCCCAATTGCTTCAATATAAAGTTGATTTGGGAGCTACAGGTTCCGTTTACAATAAACTTATCAGGCATTATTTCGCAACAGCCGGATACAAATTCGCCTTAAATTCGGATTTTCAGCTTGAACCTTCGCTATTTATCAAAGCGACAGAAAAGGGTACATCCCAGGCGGATATAAATGCAACGGCATATTATAAAAAAAATTACTGGCTCGGATTCTCGTACCGCTCTGACAAATCGCTTGTTGTATTGGTCGGTTTTCAAATCGGGACATTTTATCTGTGTTATGCTTTTGATTATACTTTTTCAAATCTGAAAAATTATACCTATGGATCGCATGAGGTAGTTCTCGGCCTTAATGTAGGTATTTCAAGAGGTTCTACGCTTTTTTAAAAAACTTTTCCAAAGTTCGAAAAATATATTTCAATAGCCCCGTCTTTTAAGGCGGGGTTAAAAGAGCAAATATCTTTACTCTATTCTCTGCAAAATTTTGGAAATTTTAAAATTTCCAAAATTTTGCAGAGGGAAACCAAAGGTATTTTATTCACTCCCCGCCCTAAAGGACGGGGCTATTGATCAATATTAATATCTATTTATGAATAATCCAGGCTAATAATTGATGGAAACGTTCTTCATTGAAGCTATAGGTGGCATCTTCCATATTTTTGAGCCATAAGATTAAATTTTCCGAGCCGGATTTTTCTGCAGTACTCTTGATTTTTTCCAGAATACTAATAATATTGCCAGTATCATAGATTGTCAGAGCTTCAATTTCCTTTTTAAAAATGAAAAGGAGAGATTTATCCTGTTCTGTTAGTTGGGCCCGCCGTTGTTCGTCTTTAGCAAACTGAGCTTCCCTTTTCTCTTTCATGGATTCTGTCAGATTATCTGCCTTGGGAAGAGTAAAATAAAATGTTGTTCCGCTTTTTCCTGATATGTCGCTGATTTCTTCAATATACTTTGATTCCAGCCAGATTTTTCCTTTGTGCGCTTCGACTGCGAGCTTGCAAAATGTAAGACCAAGTCCTGTAGAACGTGCAATTCCGGATTGCCTTGCTTCAGCTTGAGTAAACTTTTCAAATACTTTCTCTACCATTGAACAAGGGATACCCTTCCCTGAATCAACGACAGAGAATCGAATAAATTCTTTATTTTCAAGCATAATAGTGTTTGTGCATATTTTAATTGTACTTAAAGGCGGAGAATATTTAATGGCATTTGTGAGCAGATTAACCATTACGCGAAGGATTAATTCCTTATCGCAAAATGTCATATCGTCGGCTTCACAGAAGATATCAGGTGTAATATCTTTTTCTTTCATCAACATGGAAACATTCCCGACAGTTTCGTTAATTAATTCATTAACCGAACATACTTGGGTTGATAATTTAATATTCGCTTCTTCAAATTTTTGAATATCAAGAATATTCAGGACTAAATTTAACATTTGTTTTCCGGAATGGAGTATAGAGTTCAGATTGTTTTTATCAGGTGCCATTGAAGAATATGAAATAACTGTATTCAATGGATTTTTTAAATCGTGAACTATCATTCCGAGCATATCCTTTTTGAAGTCCTCCAGTTCCTTTAATTGATTAAAAGCTGTTTTTAACTGTTCCGCCTGTTTTATAATTTCTTCTTTCTGATGCAGGAGCTCAATATTGCTCACTTCAAGCTTTTTGGTTTTTTCTTCAATTTCATCCTTCTGCATGCTGATTGTCAGATTTCTTATCTCCAACAATTTATTCGCTATTTTTTTAATTTTATAGCTCCGGTATATAAAGAATGCCATACATGCAAACATGAGCAGCAATGCAATAATTAAATACAGGATCAATCGCTGGGTCTTTATCTTTTTCAATTGGTTGCTTAATATATTATTCTGCTGATTGATTTTATTGCTCTGAACATTAAGAAAAGCATTCTGTTCCGCAATTTTTTTCTGTTTCAATTCAATTTCCATTTCTTTATTTCGCAATTCCTCCTTTTTTCTATTCAAAGTATCTTGTTGCTGTCGTATTTCATCTCTTTTTTCCAGTAATATTTTTTTTGTTTCCGTTAGTTGATTATCCAGCTTTGTGTATAGGTCTTGCCAGTTTGCATCTTCGCCTCCTCCAATCGCAATAATTTTTCTAGAGACCTCCATGTCGGCAAACAAAATATTTTTAATGTTCAATTCAAATGCTTTATTCTTTGATGTTACATTCAAAAAATTTATCATTATTGATTCATTGGCGTCACAATTGTCGCTGACAAGAAGAGTATTCTTTTTAAGCGATTTGGAAATTTTTTCAAGATTTGCACAATTAGCTTTGCTGACAAACAACAGATGAATGTTCGGAATTTTTTCTAAATCATGGATATGTATAAAGGCAATAGGACTGTTTTTTAGGGTTCGGCCACTCAATACATTTCTAAACACATAATATTCTTTTTCTGATCCTATGATCCCGATAATAAAATATTTGATTTTATCTTCATCTTTCCATGTAACATATTTCGCGAAGGATAGGGTATAAACGACTTTTATTTCATCGTTCGAGAAACTAATTGAATCTGTTTTTTTAATTTCCTGTGGTGTTGCAGGTCCGATAGTAATAATATATATTAAATAAAGAATAATTAATATCTTCCGGAATGTAAATTTCATATTAATTTTGTTATTACTTCAGGTATACTTCGACAGTTCGACAATTCGACTAGTGTCTTGACAATTTAAAAATGAAACATAGAAAACAATTTATTAATCCAGACCTCACAGGTTTCTAAAACCTGTGAGGTCTTTAATATCTATTAAATTTTCATCTCATCTATTGTTTTCTTTAACCTGGCATTTTCTTCAATGAGCTCTTTGATATGGGCTGAAATTTTCAGGGCGGACTTTACTCTTGCGAGTAATTCAAAACTATCAATCGGTTTTCGGATATAATCCATTGCGCCGGCATCTAAGGCGCACTGTACATGATCCGAGGATGTCATGGCGGAGACTATCAGGATGGGAATTTCTTTTGTTTTCTCCAGAGTTTTCAGGTATTTCAAAGCCTCTATTCCATTCATTTCCGGCATCTCCCAATCCATGAGTATGATATCAATATCCGACATTTCGGCAAGTTTACAGGCGACTTTTCCATTAGGTGCACACATAACCGAATATTTTTCATCGGCCTGCGTGAGGTATTTTACAATTACTTGTAAAATGCTTCTTTCATCATCAACCACGAGTATTTTTTTATACATATTTAAATGCCTGTTTCAATTCTTGCTATAGAAATCAGCTTATTGTATTTCTCTTCATCAAAGGCATAAGTCACTTCGCGGAGCAAGTCCTTCCAACCTTGAACTATATCTGATGGTGAAGTTATTTTGCTCAGAATTTCAAGTATATTCCCAGTGTTATAAATTGTTTCTTTATCTAAGTGAATTAAAAATGGCTGTAAATATTCTTTATCAGAAATAAGAAGCTCAATATTATCAAAAACAGATTTACTTGTAATTTTAATACCGAGGACTGTAATATCATCTATTTGGTTATTATTACCTTTCCACGATTCAAGCTCATTGCTCAAGGCAAAACGCTGTGCTTCCATATCCAATCCCTGCATACCAAAAAGGAAATTTCTGAACCTGCTGATCAAATATTTACTGTTATTTTTTCCTCCTGTTTGATCAATATACCCGTCAGTAAACATATAAATCAGGTCATTTTCAAATAATTTTATTTTATGGTTTTTAAATAATTTTGTCTTTCGATAATCATGACCAATCCATAAACGATTTCCTTTTACAAGAATAAGGCAATAGTCATTTTTTTGAAATACTTTAAAGAATTCATTATTTGTAAATTGGTCGTTTTCGACTTTATTATTCGCTCTGATTATATGCAGATTACTGGAAGCTCCGGCGAATTGCAGCTCCATCTTTAATAAATCAATGGAACAGTGGAGTAACAATTCCTTCTTTATAAATTATCTGATTAAGAATATCGCATCCTATCATGCTCATAAAAGCGCCCGGGACACCATGCCCGGTACAATCAACCACAGCTACAACATGTATATCGCCTACCTGCGTATAATAGTAAAAATCTCCGCTTACAACATCTTTCGGTTTGTAAAAAATAAAAAAATCGGGAAAAATGTTCTTAATTTTTTCTTCAGAAGGGAGAATAGAATTTTGAATTATTTTGGCATAATTGATACTATCTTCAATATCTTTTTTTTGTGATTCAATTTCCGCTTTTTGTTTTTCAATTTCATCTTTTCTGTTACAGGCAATATTGTATAAGCAGCTTATTTCTTCCTCGGCTTTTTTAATTTTTGTAATATCGGTATCCATAGCTATTAAATAATCAATTACGCCATTATTATCGAGGATAGGTACAAGGTTGGTATTGACCCATAATTCCATTCCCGATTTTGTTGCAGCACAGGCGATATAGGTTACGGATTTTTTATTTTCCAGACATTCAATAAATTTACTGTTAAAATCCGGGTAAAAGCTTACATCGAGCAAGTTGTCGCCTCTCAATGATATGAATTCTTCAAGGGTATAACCGTAAATTTTCGTAAAGCCATCATTTGCCCATTGAATTTCGCCGGAGGGCAGGGCAATAACGACGGAATTGTCTGTTTTACCGGCAATCAGAGATAGCTTTTCCAATTCTTTGTTTTTTAATCTGATTTCCGCAGTCTTTTCTTCGACTTTCTTTTCCAGTTCATTAGAATATGCCTCCAATTCCATTAATGCTTCATATGAACGAAGGCTTGAAAATACCAAAATAAATAATTTTGTAGTGGTTAACTCGGTTTTTGTCTTGTAATCATTAATTTCGTATTTTGAAATCACTTCTTTTTCCGGGGCATACCCTGCCTGTCCTGTTCGTAATACAATCTGAACAGTTTTATTATTGATTTCCTCCCTGATATATTTGATAAGCTCAAGCCCGGCATGCGTTGATTCCATCACAACATCAAGCAGGATGAGAGCTATGTCTTTATTATTTTGCAAAATGGGCTTTGTTTCATCGGCGGAAAAGGTATTAATAAAGTGTATTTTCTTGTTTTTATAAATAAAATCTTTAAGCGCCAGATTCGTAATGCTGTGAACATCCCCGTCATCGTCAACAACCAGTATCTTCCAGCATTCCTCAGGGCTTGGTTCTGCCGTTATATGTTCAGAAGATAAAATGAAGGATTTTTGTGTCATTTCCTGACTTGCCTCCTCCATTGTCACAGAAGTTTTTTTCTTTGTGAATAGTTTTTTTTCAAGTTCTGCCATGGTTAATTATTAATTTATTGGAACATTGATAGTAAAGCCAATACCTCTACCCTGAACGGAGCTGCATTTTATTGTACCATTCAGCTTTTGTGTAATAAGATTGTAAACTATATGCATTCCAAGTCCTGTGCCTTTTTGCTTATTTGTTGTAAAAAACGGTTCAAAAATTTTACTGATGGTTTCATCAGAAGCGCCTTTCCCATTATCGTTGTATTCAAAAGTAAGTGTATTATTGCTTCTGCTGATATTTATTGTAATCAAACCTGCTGTTTGCGGCTCAAAGCCATGAATTTTTGAGTTAAGAATAAAATTTGTGACAATTTGGGCATAAGTTCCCGGAAAGCTGTTCAAAATAATATTATCATTGCAATTAACTATAATTTCTATTTTATAATTTTTTAATTCAGGTTTAAGACTTTTGATAATATTCAGAATGTATTCCTTAAGATTGAATTCCCTTTGTTGCTCTGTTACCTGATCTACCGATACCTGTTTAAAGTTTTGAACCAGCTCGGCAGCCCGGTTAAGATTATTCATTAATAAAATACCGGCATCATAAATGGTCTGAAGCTTATCCTCAAAAACTTTTGAAGTTAATTTATTTTCTTCATATTGAGCCGCTAATTTCTGTGCAGTTTCAATTAATAATGATGAAGCGGTAATGCCAATTCCTACAGGAGTATTTATTTCATGAGCGACTCCAGCAATGAGATTGCCAAGCGATGCCATTTTTTCAGACTCGACCAATTGAGCTTGAGCTATTTTAAGTTTTTCCAGCGTTTCGGCTAATTGATCTCTTTGCGACTGAATTTTTATATTCTGCAATTTCATTTCCTCTTCAATTCTTTTCAATTCTGTTATATCTGAATCAATAGCGACGAGGTTGACTATATTGCCGTATTTGTCAAGGATTGGAGTAAGGGTAACCTGTACCCATATTTTTTTTCCTGTTTTTGAAGTAGCCAAGTAAATATAATTAACTGTTTCCTTTTTTTCTTTACACCTGTTAATAGTTTTGACAATTTCGTCAGGCGTAGAGGAACCACAAATATTCGGGCTTTTTTCAATTATTTGTTCAATCGTAAATTCGAACATTCTTGTAAAACTTTCGTTTACCCATTGAAAATTACCTCTTTCGTCGGTAATAATTATTGCATTGTCTGTTTTGCTTGCGACAATAGACAGCTTTTCAAGTTCTTTGTAATATATTTCCAACTGCTCCGATTGTCGTTGTATCATAGTTTTTGCGAGCATAATTTCGGTGATATCCGTATCTATTGATACTAATTTGGAAATTAATCCATCACTTTTGATTACCGGCGTCAATGTTGTCTGAATCCATAATTTTTTGTTATCTCCGGTTACTTTTTCTATGGTATAAATTACCGGGACATGTTTTTCTCTGCAATACCTGAATTTTTCTTTAATATCGTCATTAATGACAGTAAATACATTTTCACCGACACCAAGAACATTTTCTCCGGGTATATTTCCGTAAAGATAATAAAAAGCATCATTTCTGAATTCAATAACTCCTTCGTTACTGTAAATAGTAATGGCATTAGCTGTTTTGCTGGCAACTACCGATAGTTTTTCCAAATCATCGGTCTTAGCTTGCAACTCTTCTGTTTGATGTACGACGATTGCCTTTTCCTTTTCCAACTGACGAGTACGTAATTCGACTTTCTCTTCAAGTATTTTCTTTTGTTTGTAAAGAGCCCGTAACCGCAACTGCAAAAATAGAATAATGACCATTATTGAAACAAGAACGATTAAAGCGTAAAACCACCAGGTCTTCCACCATGGACGAAGTATGGTAAAACTGAAAGATGCCGGAATTTTGTTGCCAATACCGTCGTAGTTGAATGCTCTTACTTTAAATGTATATATTCCCGGTGGAATATTCTGATAGGTAACCTCACTCTTATGTGATGATGGCGACCATTCTTTATCAAAGCCCTCAAGGAACCATTGATATTGTACCTTTTTTGGCGATTTATGATCTATTCCGATAAATTCGAACGAGAGATGGTTTTTATCATGAGGCAGAACAAGATTTTTTGGGAGTCCGGTCCAGAAGGTTAAGCTGTCTGAAAATACAGACCAATCTGTTTCTTTATAAAAAAGCTTGATATTTGTAATATTTGTAATTGGTTCTATTTCATTTTTAATGTCCATGACAGGATTGTACATAGTAGCACCAAGAAGTTGACCAAACCACAAATTACCTTTACTATCTTCAATTGTCGCATTAAAATTGGTTTCCATTCCTACGAATCCTTCTTCTATAGAATAAGTAAGGATTTTTGGAATTTTTTCGTTTTCTCTGATATCGAGCTTATTAAGTCCTTTTTCTGTACCAGCCCATAAATATCCGTAGCTATCCGCAAGCAATAGAAATACTGTATTTGAATTCAATCCTTTTTTTACAGAATAATTATTAAAATCAACACCATCAAAACGTGTAATACCCCCACCATATAAACCAAACCACATATTGCCATGCTTATCCTGTACTATTGAAAATATTTCTTTGTTAGTCAGTCCGTACTTTGTAATATTTATTATATGATTTTCTTCGATGTATTTATTCCTGATAATATCATGAGAAGAACATTCTGCAAAAATCATTGAAACTCCCGCATCTTCTGTCCCTATCCAAATATTACCATCCTTATCTTCAAAAAGAACAAATATATAATTAGAACTAAGTCCTTCATTAACTCCGATATTTGTAAAAATTTTCCCATTATAAATACTAATTCCTCCTCCTCGCGTACCAAACCAAATATTCCCCAATGTGTCCTCAATTACTGAATAAACTAAATTTGAAGGCAACCCGTTGGATGTATTATAATTGGTAAATCTATGTCCATCATATTTGCTTACTCCACCACCTTTTGATGCCAACCATATATTACCATGTTTATCCTGGATGATATCATATATTATCATAGAACATAATCCGTCAGTTATTGAAAAATTTTTAAATATTTTTCCATCGTATTTCGATACTCCATTACCATAAGAACTAAACCATAAATTTGAATTTTTGTCCTCATATATTGAAAAAATAATGCCACCTGGAAGGCCCGTTTTTTCCGTGATATGTTTAAACCGTTCACCTTCAAATTTATAAATTCCGTAAGCATATGAGCCGAACCACATATTATTACCATTATCACAAGTCATTGATAAAATGAAATTATTGCATAGACCATTTGCTTCATTGAATGTATCAAATCTTTTACCGTCAAAACGGGATACACCATATCCTTCTGTTCCAAACCATAGATTATTGGATTTGTCTTTTGTTATTGCACGAACTTTGTTCCCACATAATCCATCTTTGGTTGAATAATTCAGAAAAGTGGCACCGTTGTACCTGCTTACGCCGTTTTGTGTTCCTATCCATATATTCCCATTTGCATCCTCACAGATTGTAAATACTCTATTGTTAGCCAGCCCGTTATCAGAGGTTAAATTTCTAAAATACGGATTATTATAAATAAAAACTCCTTTGTCATCTGTCCCTACCCATAATATCCCCTCATGAGTAACAAATAAAGAATTTATTGTCAGATTATTGGAATCCGTTTCTGCTATCTGAATTTTTTTAAAACATTTATCTTTTAATCTGTATAATCCATCTCTTTCAGTTCCGACAAGGATACTGCCTGATAGATCCTCAGTAATTGCAGAAACCGTAGAGGAATTTAGACCGGAACTTTTATTGTAAAAATAAAACCTTATACCATCATATTTAACAAGATAGCCATTTTTTATTCCAAACCACATATTATGGTGGTGGTCTTCATATATTGTTATGATATGGTTTCCGCTTTCAAGTATAAAATTTGTAAAATTCAAACCGTCAAACATACTTATTCCGCTTTGGGTGCCAATCCAGATATATCCACGGCTATCAGCAAAAATCGCTTCTGCTGTCGATTGTGAAAGACCATCTGCAATCGAGTAATTGGTAAAATTATAATGTTGTGCATGCAGATAGTTTAAAGTAACTATACATATAACGCACAAATAATATTTTTTTAACACATTCAAAGGTGGCTATTACTTTAAGATTTAATTTTCAAAAATATAAAAACTAAACCGATATAAAAAACAAAACTTTAATTTTAAATTAGAATTTTTATTTTTTTTAAATTAATTTTGTAATAATATTAACTTATTATATTTTTGAATATTAATTAAATCAAAATAAATGTTTATGCAGATAAAAACAGAAATATTATTATTCAGTCTTTTTCTGGTTGTGAATATTCAATTATTTGCACCTGTTCAGGCACAGGTAACAGATAGCACTGTTTCGTCAAAAAAAGATATTGTTCATATTTCAGGAACAATTATAAAGGATAATAAAAATTTATCGGGTGCAATTGTGTCAGTTTATTGCGGCGCTAATAAAGTCAGATCCGTTACAACAAATTTGTTTGGCAAATATTCAATCAATCTTGAAACCCAAAAAGATTATATTATTGAATATTCAGCAAAAGGATGTGTTTCCAAGAAAATATCTTTCTCTGCGAAAGTGCCGTCAAGCGAGGTGGGACAAGGGAGATTAGACCAATCTATAGATGATGTTGAGCTTTTCAGAACGGTGCCGGGGCTTGATATCAGCAAGTTTGAATTGCCGGTAACTAAAATCAAATGGGACAAAGAAGCTGACTGGTTTGTCCGTGATGACAATTATAGAAATCCTGCTGCAGAAATTGAAGCGCAGCAGGAGCAATTATTAAAAAAAGTATATGATGAAGAGATTACAAATGCCGACAAATTATTCACATCAGGAAATTACGAAGACGCATGGTTAGGTTATGAAAAAGCTGCAAGTTACTTTCCGGATGAAAAATATCCCACTAAAAAACTCAATGAAATAAAAAAGAAGCTTGGTGAAAAAGAGAGCATTAATGATTCCTATAAAAAAGCTGTGGAAAAAGGAGACGAATTGTTTAAAACCGAAAATCTTGAACTGGCTAAAGTATATTACAATAAAGCACTATCATTTAAACCCGATGAAATCAAGCCCAAAAATCAGATACTGCAAATTGACCAAAAACTTCAAAACCAATATGAGCTGACAAAAAACAATTATGATAATAAAATAGTAATTGCTGACAGTTGCTTTAAGAATCAAAATTTTGAAGAAGCCTGGTTTTATTATAAAGAGGCACAAAAAATAATACCCGATGAGATCTATCCTGAATCGAAAATTAACGAACTCAAAACAAAGACAACAGAAGAAAAAACATTTGCCAAAACAAAAGAAAAAGCCGATGAATATTTTAAAGAAAAGAAATATGACGATGCCGAAGAATATTATAATAAAGCAGCATTGCTTAAGCCGGAAAACGAAGATATTAAAAGCCGTTTGTCGGAAATAAAAAAAATAAAGCTGACAGAAACTGAAATAAATACGATTCTTATAAAGGCAAAGCAATGTGAACAAAACAAAGAGCTTAATAAAGCCAAGGAAGAATACAGCAAAGCTTTGGCTCTTGCTCCCGATAATACGGAAATTCAAGCTAAAATCACAGAAATTAACAATTTAATTGCAGCAAAAAATGATGTTGAAAAAATTAAAGCTGAATATCAGGCATTGATTATGGAAGCAGATAAGCTGCTTAATGATAAAAAGTATGACCAGGCAAAAGCTAAATATACTGAAGCAGAAAAGAAAAAACCGGATGAAAAATATCCTGCACAAAAAATTAAAGAAATTGATAATCTGATTGCACAAGATAAGGCAAAACAAGAAGCAGAAAAAATAAAAACCGAATATCAGAAATTAATTGTTGAAGCCGATAAGCTGCTTAATGAAGAAAAATATGACCTGGCAAAAGCTAAATACAACGAAGCGAAAAAGAAAAAGCCGGATGAAAATTATCCTGCACAAAAAATTAAAGAAATTAATAATCTGATTGCCAAAGAAAAGGCAGAAGAAAAGGCAAAAGAAGATGCTGAAAAAATAAAGGCGGCATATCAGAAATTAATTGTTGAAGCCGATAAGCTATTTAATGAAAAAAAGTATGACCTGGCAAAAGCTAAATATACTGAAGCCCGGAAGAAAAAATCTGATGAAAGCTATCCGTCACAACGGTTAAAAGAAATTGATAATTTGCTTGCCGCTCAAAAAACAAAAGCCGATTCAGCCGCAGCACAATTAATCGCTGATAATTCACAACAAAACATTACAAAGCCAACAACTGTTCAAAAGAATGACAGTAATATTTTACAAATACAGGAAAAAGAAAAAGATACTGCAAAGTTGGTTCCTCAGCTTGATATTGAAACAGAAAAAGCCATAGAAAATTTCCTTAAAAAAGCACAAGATGCTGAAAGAGCAGGGGAAGCGACAAAAGCTTCGGATTTGTACAAAGAAGTTGCACAGATGTATAAAAAAACAGCTCAGTCTCAGAATGCGATTGAATATTATAATAAAACAATTACACTTTTGAAAAAGAGCGGTGAAACATCAGAAATTCCTGCTCTTTATATACAAATGGGGCAAATATCTTATGATAATCTGGAATATAAGCAATCTTTGGATTATTTCGGGCAGGCATTACAAATAAAAGAAAAAGCAGGGGATAAAGACGGTTCTTCCAGTGTTATGCATAAAATGGCCGAAGTTTATTACGATGCAGGGGAGTTTAATAATGCTCTTGGTTTATATGAAAAAGTCTTAGATATCAAGGAACAAGCAGGCAAAAAAGGTGAGACAGCAGATATTATGAATGATATTGGCCTTGTTTTAGAAACTACATACCAATATGACAAAGCGATAGAATACTATCAAAAATCATTAAAAGTTAAAGAATTTCTTGGCGATGATTTAAGTGCATCAAAGCTTTGTGACAATATCGGAAATGTTTACCTTGAGAAAAAAGAGTACGACGATGCGGTTCATTTTCTTGAACTTTCCCTTAATAAAGATGAAAAGCTGGGAAACCGGAAAGATATTGCCGTTGCAATGAATAATCTCGGAATCGCATATTATAATAAAGGTGATTTTGAAAAGGCCGTTGAATATTATGAAAATTCCCTTATGCTCCATGAAGACATGGGAAATAAAATGGAAATGGCAATTTCGTATAACAATATGGGGAATGTAAATTTTGATTGGGAAAAATATAATGAGGCAATTTTATATTACGAAAAATCATTAAAGCTCAAAGAAGAGCTGGATTATAAGAAAGGGATTGCAACATCGTTGTACAACATCGGCAATGTATATTCGGTAATTAAAAATTATAACAATGCTGTTAACTATTATAATAAATCGCTTGAAGTTGCAGGAAAAGCGGGTTATGATGAAGTAATAAATTTAAACAACGAGGGTCTTGCGAATGTTTATAGTTGTTTAAATGACTATAAAAATGCCTTTGAGCATTATAAACAGTTTGCAGAAGGGATTTCATCGCTTACAGCCGGAAAACGGCAAATATCTGAAGTACAGGTAAAATATGAGCGTACAAAAAAGGAAAAACAAATATCATTGCTTAAGGAAGAATTGAAGAAGCAGAGATTGCTTGCAAAATTTGAAGCTGCAAACAAGCAGATTTTGCTCGAAAAGAAAGATACTGAACTCAGTGAACAATCCGAGAAAATGAAAAAGCAAAAAATTTTAATATATTCTTTTATTGTCGGATTTCTGGTTATTCTTATTTTTTCGATTTTACTTTATCACCAGAGCAATCAACGGAGGAAGGCGAATATTCTTCTGGCGCAGAAAAATCAGGAAATTCTTCAGCAGAAGGAAGAAATCGAAGCCCAGCGGGATGAAATACTCGCACAGAAAGATAATATCGAAGAACAAAAGGCGATTGTACAACAGCAGAAAGAAGAGCTAGAGGTAGTAAACCGTGAGCTGACCGATAGTATTCTGTATGCCAAACGGATTCAAACAGCAGTTCTTCCCGACTATAAACTATCAGATGATTTACTTGGGGAACATTTTATTTTGTTTTTGCCTAAAGATATAGTCTCAGGCGATTTTTACTGGGCGACAAAAATCAACGAATTAATCATTTTTGCTGCTGTTGATTGTACAGGACATGGCGTACCCGGTGCATTTATGAGCATGCTTGGAGTCGCTTCGCTTAATGAAATTGTCAGAAGGGAGGAAATTTCAAGGGCAAATATTATTTTGAATGAACTGAGGAAGCATATTATTGAATCATTACAACAAAAAGGTATCATAGGGGAACAGAAGGATGGAATGGATATTGCACTATGCATCTTGGAGAAAGAAAACAAACAATTACAATTTGCAGGCGCTAATAATCCCCTGTACCTTATAACCGACCATACTGTTTCATATTTTGCCGACGAAAAAAAGAATATTTTAAACCTCCGCGCCGAAATGAATAATAAGCGGTTATATGAAATTAAAGGCGATAAGATGCCTATAGCAATATATGATAAGATAACGGATTTCACAAACTGCACCTTACAGATGAACAGTGGCGACCAAATTTACATATTCTCTGACGGATTTCCCGACCAGCAAGGCGGGTTAAGAGGGAAAAAATTCAAATACAAGCCATTCAGGGAAATGTTTCTTGAATCTTCCGATTTACCAATGAAAGTACAAAAACAACATTTTGAAGCGAAATTAGCTGAATGGAAAGGCGAACATGAGCAAGTAGATGATATTCTCATTATTGGTGTCAGGATATAATGACTTCCCGATATGTACATAACTATTGCACAATCCTTGGTATCAATGAAGACGCAGGTATAAATGATATTAAGAAAGCTTACAGAAAAAAAGCAAAAGAGTATCATCCGGACCTTAACAAGGCGCCAGGCGCACATTTTCAATTTATCATCATTAACGAAGCATACAGCTTTTTATTAAGAGTAATTAATGAAAATCGTAGCCTGAAAGATTTTAACTCTTTTGTTTACAGAAAACCTAATCAAAACCCGCAATCAAAAACATATTATTCCAGAGAAGAGTGGATACATCACGAAAGAGCTAAAGCCCGGGCAAGAGCAGCATATTACGCCCAAATGAAATTTAATGAATTTAAAAAAACTACCGTTTATAAAACTTCACGTGTCGTTTCCGAAATATTCGATTATATCTATTTCGTTGCAGGCATATTAATAATAACCGTTCCTATTGTTTATACCTCAATTCATGGCATTGACCCGCATTATTTTGGCCGCACCATAGGCGCAATAATCGGTGCTGTAACAATTGGCTTAATAATCTCGGGAATGATTGCTATGACCAAGCTTGAAAAAATAAAAACAATTTTCAAAAAAGACATCAATGAGACCACTCCAAAAACATATTAGTCATGATAATTGAAAAAAAACGCCACAGACCTCGTCTGCCAAAGTAGACTATGTCTGTCCAAGGCAGATTACACAGACTATGTCTACCGAAGTTGACTACGTCTGCCGAAGTTGACTACGTTTGTCCAAGGCAGATTATCACATTTATATTTTTTCTATTTCAATAATTGGTAAACCTGTTTTTAAATGAATTTCGTTAATAGGCATACCATTTTCTTTCAACATTTTAGCTAAATTATATATTAGTTTGTCTTTTTCGTTCAAGGCTTTGTCTTTTTCGTTCAAGGCTTTGTCTTTTTCTTTATTAATATTTTTTTCGTTTTCTAATTGTTCTTTAAACCAACTTATTTCATTGTGCATTTTATTTAATTCATTCAAATATTCATCTTCAATATGCATTTGTTCTTCCAAGTCCGGATTGTTTGCGTCTGCTGATTTTAAACGATTGATTATTCGTTCTAAAAATCCGGGAAACTTTTTACGAAGTAATAATAAACGATGACGATTTTCCTTTATTTTAGCCTTTTGGTCGAAGAGATTAAATAACAAATATAATTTTGTCTTATAATCATCGTTTTCGTATTCTGTTTTCTCTATTTTAGGCAAATTTGGTAATTGAACTACCCAAATATCATAGCTTAAATTATCTATAAATTCGTTTTGTTTCTGCAAATTTTTTTCTTTGAATATCCCGACCTTTAATCTTTTAGTTCTTATTATTAAGTCATCTATCTCGTTTTCAATTCTGAAATTTAGTATAAATATTGGTATTAATCTGATTGGTTTATCTATTTTTTCAACTGCTTGTGTTTTAGGATTTATAATTTCTTTCTCTTGTTTTCGTTGAAAATTAGCGCTTATATATCTCTTAAATCTAAAAATGTCACTTGCTCTATTAGCCTTTTGTATTTCAATCATTATCAACTCTTCCGTTCCGTCTGATAATTCAATTGTTGCAGTAAAATCAAGATGAAAAAGTTTAATTTCTTTATCTGTTTTCGGGTCTGTTATTTTTTCTGTTTTTGAAACAGGCTCAAATTTTAAACTTTTTATCTTTTCGTTTATAAGTGTTGATAAAATTATAATCGCACTTTCGTTGTCTTCCATTAAGTATTTGAATACTACATCATAAATAGGATTTGGTATGACGAAATATTCATTCATATCTGTATTATTGTCTATATTTGTTTTAACTTTTTTCATAGTTCGACGCTGCTCACCACAGGTTTTTTAAAAGACTTAGTCAAATTATCAAAGTGCAAATTTACAAAAAATTCGTTCTCATTTCATTTCATTTTGTTTTTATATTCCTAAAACAATTACAAATTGTTAATAACTTTTTTCACCCCCCGCAAAATTATTTTTTTTGCAATTTCCCGACATAATTTTTGAATATCTTCAAATATTTTTAAATTTCACAATGCAACATTTCAAAATATTCTGCGTATTTTAAAAATTCATATCCCCGCAAAAATTACCCTGTGAAACTTTTTTATAACAGTTTCGTATGCATGTATAGTTGCAATGAAATATTGTAACTGTTTAGGTTTAGGGGCAAAATTACCCCACCGAAGTACGAATAAAATACGAACTTACGAATTACGAAAGGGTTCGCGGTTGACAAATTCGTAATTCGTAGGTTCGTAACAAATTCGTACTTCGATGGGATAATTGTATGAAATAACATAGACCTAAATAGTTACGAAATATTTTAATATTGAACACACGCTAAAAAGCCATGGATAAAAAAATGAAGTGTTTAATTAACAGATTCCCCGATTCCCTAACCGGTATTTTTCCCCGGGGTTCAAAGAACGGCTATAATGAGCGGGTACATCGAGGTTCTGCTAACTCACTGATAGACCGCATTTTACCCCCCCCCCATTTGGGAATTTGCATATTATCGTAATGTAATTAACCTTTCCCATACAACTCTCCCCGATATTCTTTCAGACGCTGACAGGTCTGTAAGACGCTGTCAGGTCTTTGCGAAACCGGTATTTCGACATTCGTTATATTCCCAAATACAAAGTATTAACCCTAAAAAAATAAGCTTATGAAAACATTATTATTTACGGTAATTGCAACCCTGCTGTATGCAGGCGTTGCATTTTCGCAGGTGAACCCGAATAGTTTTGAGTTCACCATGTTGTACATTTCAACAGGCAAAACAGGACCACTCTCGAATCCTGCAATAAACACTGACCAGCATTTATCTAATGCCGAGGTTACCGTTTACGAAAGGGTTTGTATGGTGGAGTTGA
>JACQWN010000179.1 GCA_016209245.1 Bacteroidia bacterium | reverse complement strand
CCCAATATACCATTTCCCCCTTCACTTCCACAAAATACACACCCGGCTTCAAATCTCCTTTTTCTATTACCCATTTATCAGATAATAGGTTTTCAAAGATTCGTGTAACTTTTATCAGGTTCTATTTCATTATTGCTAAATTTCAGTTGAATATGATATTTTGCAGGGCTAAAGGTATAAAAAATTTTTTACAAACAGAAAAGGGAGTCCCCTATTAAAAAATAATATAGTATCTTTGCATAAATCCTGAAATTAATAATCTGCTCAGTATGAAAAAGTTACCGATAAACCGTCAGGAATTTTCCGAGTTGATAAATGATAATTGCATTTATGTTGATAAAACAAAATATATTTATCAATTATTAGAACATAAATATTATTTCTTATCTCGTCCGCGCCGTTTTGGAAAGTCGTTGCTTGTTAATACTCTAAAGGAAATTTTTCTCGGGAATAAGGAATTATTTAAAGGTCTTTGGATATATAATAAGATTGAGTTGAAAAAGCATCCTGTAATAAAAATTTCTTTTTCAGATATATCTCACAAAGTTCTTGGTTTAGAAAAAGCTATTCATAACGAACTTAATGATATTGCGAAAAAATATAGCATTAAATTTTCAAAACAAGACTATCCTTCAAAATTTAAGGAATTAATAAGAAAATTATCAGAAAAAGAAAAAGTTGTTGTTTTAATAGATGAATACGACAAACCTATTATTGATTATATTGATGATATCGGGAAAGCAGAAGAGAATCGAGAGATACTTAAAAATTTTTATTCAATTGTAAAAGATAGTGATAGCTATTTAAGGTTCTTTTTTGTAACAGGGGTATCAAAATTCAGTAAAGTATCAATTTTTTCTGATTTGAATAATCTGGAAGATATAACTATTGATGAAAATTATTCGCTGATGATTGGCTGGACAGAAGAAGAAATAATAAAATATTTTTCTGAATATATTAAAGGGGTGGAAGAGAAATATAAAAATATTTATCAGGATATAATGAAAGTTATAAAAGAATGGTATAACGGATATTCATGGGACGGAGAAAATTTTGTTTATAATCCTGTTTCATTAATAAATTTATTCAGTAAGCGAATTTTTGATAACTATTGGTTTGAAACCGGTACCCCTACATTTTTGACAAAATTCATTAAAGAAAAACATTATACGCCATTTGATATAGAAAAAACTACAGTTACTACTAAAATTTTAGATAAATATGAGCTAAAAAATATGACTTTGCTTCCTCTCCTGTTTCAAAGCGGATACCTGACGATGAAAAATTTTGAGCTTGCTACCGGTATTATTACATTAGACTATCCTAATAGAGAGATTGCAGATTCTATGTCTATTCATATACTATCTGAATTAACCATTGGAAAAACCGATAAAACAGAGATGTTATTATTTCAAATTGCTGATAGTTTTAATAATAAAGAAATTGCTGAATTTATAGAACATATAAATACCCTTTTAGCTAGTATTTCTTATACACTGATTGATAAAAAAGAAAAATATTTTCATTCATTGTTTTATATCGTATTGAAAATTATAGGTTATCAAATTGATGTAGAAATTTTGACCATTAAAGGCAGAATTGATGCCATAGTAAAAACTGATACAGACATTTTTATTCTTGAATTTAAAATAGACCAGAGTGCAGATAAAGCAATAAAACAAATAAAAGAAAAAAAATACGCGGAAAAATATTCAGATGATAAACGACCTGTAACTTTACTTGGAATTAATTTTGATACCGAAATGAAGAGGGTTGATGATTATAAGGTCGTCAAATTGAATGTATGACATTTATTTCAATACCTGTTTTTTTTATTTCTTCAATAAAAGGGTCGCCTGCTTCAAAGTCATTGGTAGCATAAGTCCTGGGCTGAACAATTTAATTTTAAGACCTCACAGGTTTCTAAAACCTGTGAGGTCTGGATTAAAAAATTGTTTTCAATGTTTCATTTTTAAATTGTCAAGACACTAGTCCTGTAAATTCATCAGCTACAAGAGCAACATCAATGTCGGAATGTTCTTTTTGTTGATTTTTTGCATAAGACCCGAATAAATAAACTTTTTTCAGATTTATACCGCTATTTTTAATCTCAGAAGCAAAATTTTTAACAGTTTCAATTATAACATTTTGCGTAACCATATTTTTATCTTTTTAACTTTAACAAGAATATCATCCGTATAATGTTTAGTACAAATTTTATATATTTTCTGCTTATAGTCAGGGTATCTCCCTTCTAATTGAAAATCATTTAGAATTAACAGAAAATCTTTTTGTTCGTCTGATAATTGAATGTTTGATTTTTCAAGCAAATATACAATATTATATTTTTTTGGAGGATAATTATCTTCATTATTTTTTACCCATAATGCTTTGGAAAACTTCTCAATTGTCAAATGAGTAAAAAACAAACAATAAACATATTCTTTTGTTTGATAAAGTTTTTTTACAACCTTCCAATCTTTTTCAGCTAATGAAATCCAGTAAGCTATATGTTCTTCTTTTGTCATTTCAGTATAATATTTATTGGTTCTTCGGTTTTTTTCATGGAAGCAAAATTATTTTCAATATAAAACTCAATTGGAGTAAAATAATTTAAACTTTGTATCCTCTCAATAAACAATGGTAAATCTTTCCCCAAAGATAGGAAAAACCATTGACAATATATCATTTTTATTCATTTGCTTGCGTGTAAATTAATATTTTAATATAAATTTGTTCCCCAATCAATATTCGTTTATGCAAAAATATCTATCACCGGTCATTCGTTTTCTGTTTTGTGTATTCATTATTTTAAAGGCGCCATATTGTTTTCCACAAAGCATAATTGACAGTCTTGAACAAGCATTGACGGAGCAACCTGAAAGCGACAAACCCGGCACTCTTATCCTGCTTTCGGAAGAATACAGGAAAACCGATGTCCGGAAGAGTATTAAAACGGCATCTATAGCATTATCGCTTGCCAGAAAGCTTGAACTCAGAAAAGAGGAGGCAAGTGCGTTGAACGAAATAGGGAGGTCGCTTAACCGGCAAAGCGATTATAAGAAAGCCATTGAATATTTTGAAAAATCGCTTGAAATAAGACAAATACTTTTAGCAGAGAATCCTGATGACCATGAGATAAAATCGAAGATATCAAAATCGCTGAATAACATCGGAAATGCGTATTATAGTCTTGGCGATTTTAAAAATGCCGCAGATTATCTTGAGAAAAGTGCTGCAGTAAAAAAAGAATGCAACGACGAAAAAGGAGCAGCAATAACCCTGTTAGGACTTGGCAATATATACAACCGGTGGGGTCAATACAAAAAAGCTGTTGAAAATTACCAGGAAGCACAAAACTTTTTTGAATAAACAGGATACGATGAGGGACTCGCCCAATGCCTTAATTCCAACGGGATTATCTATCAGTACTGGGGAAATTATGAACAAGCCAAGGAATATTATGACAAAGCACTGGAGATTCAGAACAAAAGGAACGATAAACAGGCTGTGGCTCAATTATACAATAATTTAGGCAGTGTAAGCTCTGAAACCGGAGATTTTAAAAAAGCCATCGAATATTATCACCGTGCGCTTGAAAATTTTGAAATTATAAAAGATAAAGCCGGTAAAGCACAGGCATTGCAGAATATCGGACTTATCTATGCTGCCAAAAAAGACTATAATAAGGCACAGCTCTATTATCAGCAATCCTTAACCTTAAACCGTGAAACAGATAACAAATATCAGATAGTCAATATTTTATCAGCAATAGGAAACTGCTTTACGGAAATGAAATCGTACGACAAAGCTATCAGGTATCTAAAAGAAAGCTATGAACTCGCTATTAATACCGGGCTGTCAAATGAAATATTCCGGAATTGCAAATCTCTTTCTGAAGCTTATCGCGGCGCAAAGGACTACGTTAAATCTTTTGATTATATTGAAAAATACATTCAATTGAAAGATTCAGTATATAACGCTGAAAAATTCAAACAATTGTCGGAATTACAGACCAAATACGAAACCGAGAAAAAGAAAAAAGAAATTGAAATTAAGACATTAAAGCTGAAAGAAAGCGAGGAAGTCAATAAACGGCAGAAAGCTGTCATATACTCTATAATAGGTGGTTTGATCCTGATATCGTTTTTTTCAATCCTTTTGTACAGACTATATCTTAAAATCAGGAAAAAGAACCTTCTGCTTGTGAAACAAAAGATGGAAATCGAGATACAGGCAAAAGAACTTGAAAAACTATCAATCGTGGCAAGCGAAACGGATAATTCGGTTATTATTGCCAATGCCGAAGGTATCATTGAATATGTAAATGCCGGATTTACTAAATTGTTTGAATATACTTTCGATGAATTTGCCAGCATGAGAGGAAAAAATATAGTTAAAACGAGCTTTTATCCTGATTTTCTTGATTTGTTTCTCGATTGCATTGAAAAAAAGAATTCGGTGGTTTACACAACATTGTCGGAAACCAAGTCGGGGAAAAAAATTTGGGTACAGACAACCCTGACACCGTATTTTGATAATAATGGAAATTTGCAAAAGTTGATAGCTATTGATTCTGACGTTACTAAAATCAAGGAAGCGGAAGAGGAGATACGGTTTCAGAAAAAGGAAATTACCGATAGTATTCATTATGCAAAACGCATACAATCGGCTATTCTCCCGCGTAATGAGAATCTGAAAGACTTTATTGGCGATTATTTTATCCTGTTCCGCCCGCGTGATATAGTGAGTGGTGATTTTTACTGGACTACCTCCGTTCATATTAGTGACGGGGTGACTTGTGATCGCGTTAGTGACGAGATGTCTGGCAATCGCGTTAGTAACGTAGTGTTTGGTAGTCGCGTGACTTCAAGTCACCCCGTCACTATAATTGCTGTTGCCGATTGCACCGGACATGGCGTGCCCGGGGCATTTATGAGCATGCTTGGCATTTCATTCCTGAATGAAATCTTTAATAATGAAAAAATCGTTAATCCTGCCCAAATTCTTAACGAATTAAGAAAATCTGTAATTGAATCGCTGAAACAAAAAGGCGCCTCTGAGGAAATGAAGATAGTATCAAGTGAAACATTGACGAACTCATCTGCCGTGGTTAGTTCTTATGGCTCAGGCAAAGACACACCTTCGTCTTTTATTACGGCGGTCAAGACCCCCTACGCCGCTAACGAAAATGACGGTTCATCAAGCTTTGCTACGGCGGTCAAGGACGGAATGGATATAGCTTTATGTATTCTTGATCCGGATAAGCATATCTTGCAATTCGCCGGTGCTAATAATCCATTATGGATAATCAGGCATGACCTGCAGGGTTCTGTTAATAAAGATAACCGCCAAAGCATTGCTAATGGCGCTGACCAGAATGACCCGCAGGGTCACGTTAATAAAGGTAAAAGCCAAAGCATTGCTTACAGCGCTGACCAATATGACCCTACGGGTCGGGAGAACGAATTAATTGAAATAAAAGGCGATAAGATGCCTATTGCCATATATGATAAAATGCCGCCTTTTGTTACAATCGAAATACCCGTACATAAAGGCGATACATTTTATATTTTTTCCGACGGTTATGCCGACCAGTTCGGAGGACCGAAAGGAAAAAAATTAATGTATAAAAGAATGAAACAACTTTTAATTGAAAACAGGAATTCATCCATGCCGGATCAGCGTCTGGCACTTGAAAAAAATCTAACGGAGTGGATGTCGCATTTGGATCCTCATTCCGGAAAACCCTACGAACAGGTGGATGATATTTGCGTCATAGGTTTACGGATATGAGGAAAAAATGCCTTTGCCTCCCCTGCCAAACGTTAAAAAAAATTAAATGCCCTTTAACATAGTTATATATGAATACATTTTTCTTAAAAAACGTATTATTTTTGCATTGATATTCATCATTCGTTCACTCGGATTTTTCCAGAAGGATTCCGAACAAAGGCACTCGACTAAGTCGAGCGCCAACAAGTAAATAGGTAAATAGTTTCACAAAATTTAAACAGATGAAACCAAGATATTACGGCTTGTTAATATTAAGCATTGTTTTAATTATATCAACAGGGTATATTAATAAAACAGGCACGGACAAAAAAGGAAAAGGACATGAGATAAAAATAACCATACAACATGTCAAGGACTCATTATGTTATTTATATCATCATTTTGGCGACAAGCAAAGAGCCGTAGATACCGTGCCGTTAGATGCTTCGGGAAGATGCGTATTCACGGGTGATGAACCATTGTCCGGGGGTATATATATCGTGTATATTCCAAATAAAGTTTACTTTGAAATAATGGTGAATGAACAATTTTTTTCGCTTGAAACCGATACGGGCGATTTTATCGGAAAGATGAAAATTACAGGTTCGGTCGAGAACAAAATCTTTAACGATTATCAGAAATACAGAAAAGTGCAGTATAACAAATCACAGGCGCTGAAAAAACGACTTGATAATAACAAAAACAATCCCGATTCAACAAAAATTATTGAGGATTTAATGAAAAAAGTCGGGACAGAAACTGAGAAATACACACTTGACCTGATTGAAAATAACAAAGATGCTTTTTTTGTTAAAGTATTGAAGATGACAAAACCAATTGATATTCCTGGACCACCGAAAGATGCAAATGGTAATATTATTGATTCTAATTTTGCTTTACAAAGGATGCTAACGGCAATATCATTGATTCAAATTTTGCTTTAAGATATCATCAGATGCATTATTTCGACAATGTTGATTTTTCAGACGACAGAGTGCTGCGAACACCTGTATTTCATCAAAAAATAGAAGATTATCTTAAGCTTCTCACAACCCCGCATCCCGATTCCGTTATAAGAGCGATTGATTTCATATCATTCAACGCCAGAGCCAATGAAGAAATTTTCAGATACACATTAGCTACATTATATAATAAATACAATACATCGAAAATAATGGGATATGATGCTATATTTGTACACATTTCGGAAAAATATTATATGTCGGGACTTGCACCATGGGCGGATTCTGCCTTTGTTGCAGATATTACCAAGCGTGTAAAGGAATTAAGCACTTCGTTAATCGGCGATAAAGCGAAAGACTTTGTTCTGGCAGATACAAATAACGTGCGTATCCCTATGTATGCTGTTAAGGCTAAATATCTAATCCTGTTTTTCTATGAACCTGATTGCGGACATTGTAAAAAAGCGACTCCTAAAATGAAGGCGCTTTATGATGAGCTGCATCAGTACGATATTGAAGTATTAGGCATAAACATTAAGACAGATGTCGAAGAATGGAAAGAATTTATTCATAAATATAATCTTAATTGGATTAATGTGGCTGACCCATATCATCAAAGTAATTTCAGAAGCTATTATGATGTCAGAAGCACACCCACGATATTTCTTCTTGATAAGGATAAAACTATCATTGCTAAACGGCTTGGTCCTGAACAATTGAGAGAACTTTTAGGACAAATATTGAAAATACAATTACCCGATGTTGAGTGGGATGATGATAAACAGGACAAAGAGGAAGATGATGAGCATAAAAAATAACATGAGCTATTTAATAAAAAACTCAAGCGCTTCGTAATTCACAATATAAACATTTTTATAAAAGTATTTAATAATATCCCTGTAAGAATAACCCAATTCAGCCATATACATTGCACTTTCCTGCGATAAGCCCACACCATGTCCATAACCTCTGCCTTTGAAAATTAATTCTTCATTATTTGAGCTAATTGAAAAAAAAGTGGATTTTAATTTAAAATCTGAACGAATATTTTTCAAGGCAAGTTTCTGTCCATTGATAATATAATAATTCATCCTTGTATTTTGAACAAATGTAAATGATTGAGGAGTTATGTTACTATCATTAAATGAAACACCATAACCTTTTAAATATTGTTTCCATTGTTCAGCGCTTATTGATTTAGTCCAATATGCATTCCTGCCGTTTTTCCAGAAATCATCCTTAATTGAATGGAGGTATGGCTTTGGTAAAATCCATATATCTTCTGAATTTACTGTTTCACCACCGCTGTTTGAATGAAATGCTGCCGTGATAAGCTTCAGGGCGGAATCAACAATAACAAGCCCTTTTGTATCAAGGGTTGCCTCCAGAATATCAAAATTATAAAAACAGCATCCTGAATATGCCTGACAATGCACGCCATCGCAAAGCTCAAATCCTTCGAGCTCGTGCCTTTGACGATTTTCAAGGGCATAAGTCCTGCAAATAATCGCCTGTGTTTTATAATATTCAGAACCGGCTTTCGACCCGCCTTCCGTTTCTACGACTCCTGCAATATAATATTCAATATCAACCCGGTTAAGTATCAAAATACGTCCATGTAATATTGACAGCTTAACATCATTGTTATATAATCTTTCATTTAATCCAGGTACTACAGGTTTTATTTTCAAAATATTATTAGTAGAATCGGAACCGGATATTTTCACTGTACTAAAACTGCCCAAATTTTTTTCCAATGTTTTAATATTAATACTATCATTAAGCATCGAAACAAATACAATATCGGTTACTGTGAATTTTGTCAGGGAAAGACTATCGCCTGTAATTGTATAATTTCCGGAAAAAGGGGTAATAACAACTTCGTTAATCAAGTAATCGCTAAAAATGCTGATATCAACGGTTTGAGCATGTACATAAACAATTGTTAAAAAAGATAATATATATGATATAAATATGTTCATATCTTAATAATCAATTATAAAATAAATAAAAAATGGAACGCTGATGACGCTGATTTTTATGATTAAATAAGATTTTTTATCTGCGTTCATCATAATCATCTGCGTCATCAGCGTTCTATTTACTCTGCCTTTTTGAGAGCATACCTAGAATTTAGTATTTATCAGGTGGTCAAATATCAACCTTGCCGCTCTTTGCGAAGCGCCTGCCCCTCCCAGCTTTTCTTTCAATAACTTATAATCGCTTAAAATTTTGTATTTATAATCAATATCAAATAATAACTTATCCATCTCAGTTTTTAAATTAGCTGGATTAAATTCATTCTGAATAAACTCTTTTACAATTTCTTTATCCATAATAATATTCATCAGTGAAATATATTTCACTTTAACAAGATGTTTAGCTATTAAATATGATATTTTCCTTCCGGTTTTATAACAAACTACTTGAGGTACGTCGAATAACGCAGTTTCAAGTGTTGCTGTTCCTGATGTTACTATTGCAATTGAAGCATGCTGTAAAATATTATAAGTTTGGGCAAATAAAACTTTAACTTTTGTCTTTCGGATATATTTGTCGTAAAAAGATCCCTTTTGCGATGGGGCGCCGGCTATAACAAATTGAAAACCGGGATAATATTCAAACATTTTGAGCATAATGGGTAACATAACCCTGATTTCCTGGCTGCGGCTTCCCGGAAGTAAAGCAATAACAGGCTTATTGCTTAATCCGTTTTGTGAAATAAATGTAGAAAAATCTGTTTTATTTTGTTCCACACTATCAATGGCATCAAACAGAGGGTGTCCGACAAAATGTACACGATGAGCAAATTTTCTATAAAAATCTTCTTCAAAAGGAAGTATCACATACATTCTGTCAACATATTTCTTTATTAAGTCAATACGGGATTGTTTCCATGCCCAGATTTGAGGCGAAATATAATAAAAGACTTTGATACCGAGCTTTTTGATATATTTTGCCATGCGCAGGTTAAATCCGGGATAATCAATCAAAATAACAACATCGGGTGAAAATTGTTTTATATCGTTTTTGCATAATCTAAAATTTTTGAAAATTGAAACGATGTTTAACAAAACTTCGATGAATCCCATAAAGGCAAGTTCTTTATAATGCCTGACTATGACAGCACCCTGCATTGCCATAAGGTCTCCGCCCCAACACCTGAAGGTTGAATCGGGAGTAATTTTTTTTAGCTCTTTAATCAGATTTGAACCATGAAGGTCACCCGAAGCCTCGCCGGTTATTAGATAGTATTTCATTAAATATATTTAATTATAAATACCGTAATCGTATATAACAAAGTTGCGAATAAAACCCCTCTTGCGGAGAAATAATAATTTTTCCAGATAAATATAAAAAACAGCAAAAGATTAGGCACGACACACAAGCTGAATGCAGCGATGTGAATATCGGCAAGCATAAAAAGTTCCTTAAACTGACTGATTTTTTCCTTGTTGAAATAATATAATATTCCAAAAGCGAGCAGTGGAATAATAAATCCCAAAATAGTTCCTAATATCATATTATCAAATTTAGATTTCATAATTCCATTTATTTAATATTTCAATTACTGAATATGCCGTCATGTCAATCTGTACAGGAACAATTGAAACAAATTTATTTTTAAGTGCCCATTCATCGGTATCATTTGCTCCGGGTTCAAAATTTTTAAAATTTCCTGTAAGCCAGTAATATTCATTACCGCGAGGGTCAACTCTTTTATCAAATTCTTCCTTCCAGATTCCTTTGGTCTGCCGGCATATTTTTACGCCTTTAATATCGGACAGCGGTAAAGAAGGAACATTTACATTAAGACAAACCCCATCAGGCAATCCATTCTTAAGAACATTCCTGATAATGCTTTTTGAATATAGCTTTGCTGCTGTGAAATCGGCATCGGAAGAAAAATCGGCGATTGAAAGTCCGACTGCCTTGATACCATAAAAGCAAGCTTCAATGGCGCTCCCCATAGTCGCAGAATAAAT
>JACQWN010000178.1 GCA_016209245.1 Bacteroidia bacterium | reverse complement strand
GAACGAAGTGAGGAATCTCATATCAATTGTATTTTGAACATCTACCCAACTTTTTGAGAAGCTTTTATTTGCAATAATTGCATTTATTTTTAAAAATATCATTTTTGATAAAATAATTCTTGCTCCTAAATGTCCTGATTTTTTAACAAACCGGTTACTATGTAAATTCGGTTCGCTGATTGATCTTCCGGCACTCTGTATAAATACAAAACCATTAAACCTTATAAATCTGAAAATGGCAGGACAGTTTGTGACGCATATCAGAATTTCCCTAATCGCCGGATTAATCCTTGCTGTTCCTTATGTTATCTGGGAATTATGGAGGTTTATTAAACCCGCTTTATATCCTAAAGAAAAAAAACATGCGGGCAGGTTTGTAATTATCAGCTCTTTACTTTTTTTACTTGGTATTTTATTCGGTTATTATATCATTGTACCTTTATCATTAAATTTTTTAAATAATTATATTGTAAGTGAACAAGTCGCGAATCAGATTAATCTTGATTCATATATTTCAATTATTAATTCTGTATCCTTATCAAGCGGTGTAGTATTTGAAATGCCGGTAATTATTTATTTCCTGTCGAAATTAGGATTGGTAGGTCCTGAATTTTTAAAAAGGTATAGAAGGCATGCAATTGTAATAATTCTAATTGTGGCAGCAATTTTTTGTTTATTTTGCTTCATCGCCTTTCATTGAATTTTTAAATTCTTTAATTCCCTGGCCTAATCCCTTCATCAAATCCGGTATTTTTTTCCCGCCAAAAAGAAGCAGAAGAACCAGAATAATAAGGACGATTTGCCAGGTACCAATCATTCCAAGATAAATGAATAATGACATAATAAAAGATTTAGGTATTTAAGTTTACAAAGTTAATATATTTTTATATAAAATATGATATTTAGCTAAAATTAAGGACTATAATACCGGAATTATAAGATATTTTTGGATAACGATTCCATAAATATCAAATATTTTTGGAATATAATTCCGAAATTATCAAATATTTTTGGAAATTCATATCAAAAATATTAATTTTGCATAAAAATTGTTAATATGAATAAACCAAGAAATTTGTTCAGAGAAATTACTAATCATTTTCCCTCTGCAGAATATTCGATTATCACAGGAGCCAGGCAAACCGGTAAGACTACACTTTTACACCAATTATATAAAGACTTAACTACTCAGAATAGAGCTGTATTTTATATTTCCTTTGAAAATACTGAAATATTATCTGATATTAATAATCATCCCGAAAATATTTTTAAATATGCGTTAAGGCCTCAGAATCCTTTATATGAAAGAGAAGGGGAACCTGAAAGAATTTTTTTACTGATAGATGAAATTCAATATGCAGCGAATCCTTCTAATTTTTTAAAATATTTGTATGATACCTATCAATATAATTTGAAATTGATAGTTACAGGCAGTAGCGCTTTTTATATGGATTCCAGGTTCAAAGATTCTCTTGCAGGCAGAAAAAAAATTTTTATTTTGAAAACCATGGGTTTTGAAGAATTTCTGAATTTCAAAAATGCAACGGAATTATCTTCCGAATTGGAATTAATAAGGAAAAATAAAGATTATATTTCATTACGACATTATGAACTACAGGAATTACTAAGTGAATATATCATTTTTGGGGGTTATCCTGCTGTTGTTTTGGAAAAAAATATCCAATTTAAACAAAAACGAACTTTCTAAAACTTTAAGAATTGATAATAAAACTGTTGATAATTATATATTAACATTACAAAAATGTTTTCATATCGGGTTAGTTCGGCCATTTTATAAAAACCTGCGAAAAGAATTAATAAAAATGCCTAAAATATATTTTAATGATTTAGGATTACGAAATGCCTTTCTTAATCGTTTCTATCCTTTGGAAAATCGCGATGATAAAGGAGCATTAATCGAAAACTATTTTTATTTGCGACTTTCTGAAATTTATGACCCGGAAGAAATAAAATTCTGGCGTACAGCAGATGGTGACGAAATTGATTTTATAATAACTGAAGATTCAGGGGATAACAAGGCTTTTGAAGTTAAATTTCACGAAAAAGAATATCGTATCAATGCTTTTAAAAATTTTATCGCACAATATCCTTGGTTTTCATTTAACCTGATTGCTTATCATTTCGAAAACACTTCCAACTGGTTATTGAAATATTGAAAGCTGAAAAGAAGAGACGAGGCATGCCTCGTCTCTTCTTTTCAGCTCTATATTATTCTTTCGGGGCAACTATAAACATTCATCCTGTTACCTCTTGCAAATCCAACCAATGTAACAGACATTGCCCTGCAAATATCTATTGCACGGTCGGTCGGGGCGCTCTTTGAAATAATGCTCGGAATTTTATATCTTATGACTTTTTGTAATATTTCTGACGAAATCCTGCCGCTTGTCAATAATATGCAATTCGTAAAATCGGATATTTCATTATTATTTAAAAGAAGATGTCCGATGACTTTATCAATTGCATTATGCCTTCCGATATCTTCCATAAAAACAACTATTTTTTCATCCTTTACAATCGCCGCACTATGAACTCCCCCTGTTTTTAGAAAAGTTTCAGATAATTTCTGAAATTCTTTCATCAACTCCTGAATCTTCAATGCCGGAATTTGAAGATTTGTTTGTATTTTTTGAGAACTTTCAAGTGCTTCGTCATAGAACATTGGCCCTTTCCCACATCCGGCCGGCTGCACTTTTGAAAGATTTTTTCCCTGAATATTATCAACAGTCAGATTTACTGATGCACAACACTTGTCGTGTACAATAAAAAAAATTGCAATATCTTTTATCTCGTTTATGTTATTAATAATTCCTGAAGTATAAAGATATCCGACAGCTAATTCTTTAAGATTTCCGGGAGAACACAATAATGTTACTAATTCTGCCTTCCCGATATCAATTGTGAGAAAAATCTCTTCGGTGATGCTATCGTTGATTATTTCCTGCTTATCTTCTCTGATACGAATAATTTCAATTGTTTTCATTATAAATCATATTTTTATTCCCAATATTGTTATACTGCCAACGGGATAAATTTCCACATTTTAAAATACATGACGCTCAATTGTCTTACAGACGAATTGAGGTCGCTTGACTTTCAGAGCTTCAAGCCAAGTACAGTAACATCGTCAATCTGTTCGTGTTCACCCTTCCAGTTTTCATATGATAAAGACTTTTTGTGGAACAGCGCTGTTTTTTGTACCGGTTTCCGGTATTTTATTCTCCGTATTTTGTGTACAGGAAGTGAACAGCAATATCAGTAACAAAAAGCTAACTGAATAATATTGAACATTCTGCATTCTGCATTCTGAATTATATTTATAGTAGATTCCTCGCTTCGCTCGGAATGACAAGGCTCTTAGGCAGAGCCTTGGGAGAGTTGGTGTTCCGATGAAATCGGAACACCAACTCTCCCTCCCGAC
The DNA here is from genome assembly GCA_016209245.1 of Bacteroidia bacterium. Classification (GTDB taxonomy): domain Bacteria; phylum Bacteroidota; class Bacteroidia; order Bacteroidales; family BM523; genus JACQWN01. The sequence continues at coordinate 9,582 of JACQWN010000178.1, read as the reverse complement.
AGTCAATGCTGTCATTCCGAACGAAGTGAGGAATCTCTTATGGAATATCTTCAACGGTATTAATATTAGTAAAAACTTTTTTATAAAATACATTATCCTTAAATTCTAAATAATGTACATTTATTGATTTCAGAAAGCGTCTGATTGAAAAATCATCAGTATTTTCAATATATTCCGATAAATCGGATAAAATTTTTTTATTGTAAACCGAAAATAATGGTTCAATATACGAACCAATACTAGGAACAACCGCATCACAGTTGTTTTGATTATAAGCTGAGATAATTTTTTCTATCACGCGCTGATTAATATATGGCATATCGCATGCTACAAAAAAAATAGCATCGGATTTTGAAAAAGATAAGGCGGAATATATTCCTCCTAATGGGCCTATTTCCTTAATTGTGTCGGGAATAATTGAACATTTATTTTTTATTTTTTTGAAATCGGAAGGTGAATTTGTTACAATTATAATTTGTCTGAATATTTTATTCAGGGTTTTAATAATTCTATCAATAATATACTCGTTATCAATCTTAATAAATGCTTTATTGATTCCACCAATCCTCGTGCTTTTTCCCCCTGCCAATATGGCACATGAAATATTATTATATTTTGTTGTCATTAGAATCGTCAACCAGCTTATAATTCGTACTTCGCCATCATGCCGAATCTTTTGGTAAATATATTTTCATAATCCGCAAATTTACGGATATTTGGAAAAATTGCAATTTTTTGTAACTATTTAGAGTTTGTCTGTAAAGTCAATAAAATGCCACGAATTGCACGAATTAATTTTCGCATATAAACTCATCGGATGACTACTTCTGTGGGGTAATAACGTTCATACCTAAATAGTTACAATTTTTTTGTTTTCATCTGTTTTCCTTAGTTAATTTATTTTTTTATTTTTGACCGAATTTTCATTGCTCTGATTTATGATTACGAAATATTCCTCGTATAAAGTCAAAATCAAGGATAACCGGTTTACAACATCGGATGGATTGGTATTCAGCAGCACTGCGGCTATTTCATTTTATGAAAACAAAAAAGAGATTGCATATATCGAGACCGGTTATATTGATACGGAAGATATCTATATTTTGCTGGATACCCGGCAACCCGTTAATATTGACGGCTGTTATATTGAGAATTTTTCACTTTCTGAATACCGTAAGTCAAGAAATATAGATAAGTCAGCTTATGTAAAGATTGCTTCTTTTTCTGCTGTTGGAACCTTCTTTGAGTCAGTCAACCTGAACGATTTTTCATTTGCTGAGTTTAACGAGGGCGATGTTACTTTTGAAAATGCCCATTTTATTAATGGTGCAACATCATTCCATGCTGCCCGATTTGGAAAAGGGAATGTGAATTTTTCATATATATATTTCAACAATGGAAATGCCGATTTTTCAAATGCTTCTTTCAATGATGGAGATATAACCTTTAAAAATTCTATTTTCGGAAAGGGGACAAAGGATTTTCAATATGCTTCATTTGGTAATGGTGATATCGCGTTTATTAATACGGAATTTGGCGATGGCGATGTAAATTTTATTAATACCGATTTCGGTTCGGGTGAAGTATCATTTAAAGTGGCGCGTTTCGGTATCGGGAAAGTTGATTTTAAATACGCCAAATTCGGAAAAGGAGATATTTCTTTTGAACGCGCAGAATTCGGAGACGGAAGAAAAGATTTCAGCAAAGTGGAATTTAATGAAGGAAGAATTAATTTTAACCGCACAATTTTTAATTCAGGTGAAATAACTTTTGAAGGAAGTATTCTGTCAAAAGGAAAAATGAGCTTTAAAAGAACTATCCTCGGAAATGGCGATATCAATTTTGAAATTGCCGAATACCAACAAGCCGACGTTATTTTTGAAGGTGTTGATTTCGGATCAGGTAATGTTTCATTTTACAATTCGAAATTTCATCTCCTTTGTTTACAATCGTGCCATCTGGATAATTATTTAGATTTGCGTGTTGCACATTGCAGCTATCTTGATTTATCAAATGCTATTGTAGAAAATATTATTGATATCAAACCTTTTGATTTTAATGTGGATATTAAAATTTTCAATATAACCAACATGCGCCTGCTCGGTAAAATATATATTGACTGGGAAGAAAATAAAGTTTTTCAAATAATTACATCACAGGAAAAAACATCGTTCTATAATAAAGCGGAACAGTTCCGAATATTGAAGGAAAATTTTGGTACTATCGGCCAGTATAATGATGAAGATAAATCATATGTTGCGTTTAAACGATTTGAACAAAAAGCGGATTTGGAAAAAATATTGAAAAAAAATAAGCTGAATGGTTTTTGGTATTTTCCGGCTTATGGATTTAAATGGCTGGTATTTGACAAAGCCGGTCTTTATGCTACATCACCTGCAAGAGTCCTCTTAAGTCTGATAATCGTGTTTTTCATATTTAGCTTTATTCTTTTTTTTGTGCCTTTTTTTACAGACAGTTATATTAATTGTGTTCCGGAAAACGCTTCTTTCCTGGATAAAATGCTGACTTCCTTTTATTTCAGCGGTATTACCTTCTTCACTGTCGGTTATGGCGATTGTACACCTGTTGGTATCTTACGATTAATATCCGTAATTGAAGTTTTTTTTGGCGTATTTATGATATCATATTTTACTGTGGCTTTTGCAAGGAAAATTCTGAGGTAATTGTTTTCGTCGTAAATTGTCATCCGTAGTTTTTTTAATTTTGTTGAAAATATTTTTTTATTATTAGATTTGCAGAAAATTATTTAATTATAAATATATGATTAATAAGAAGCACATACCATTATGGGATGCAGTCGTAATGCTTTTCGGATATGCCCGCACCAGAATCGTGGAGCAAATTAAATCCGTAGCATTTATCATTATATATTTAGTTGTCTTTCAGATTATAATTCTGGGTGTGCCTCTTGCTAATGCGCTTGGAACTGCCGGTGGTATCGCTCTGGTCGTTTTTGGTCTTGCATTTTTCTTAGAAGGGCTGTTACTTGGATTAATGCCTGTGGGTGAACGTGTTGGCGTAAAATTACCTACCAAAGCCGGTATTGTAATTATATCTATCTTTGGTTTGATACTTGGTTTCGGTGCAACGCTTGCGGAACCGGCAATCAGCGCACTTAAAACGGCCGGTTCATCAGTGACAGCATGGGATTCGCCTTTGCTTTTTATGTTACTAGGCAGGTATTCTGAATGGCTGGTGTTATCTGTCGGTATAGGTGTGGGTATTGCGGTTGCTTTGGGCATGTGCAGGTTTTATTATAACTGGTCAATAAAACCGCTTATTTTTATTATTATACCTGTTCTACTGATAATTTCCATTTACACATCCTTTAATGCCAGTCTAACTAAGATTATTGGACTTGCTTGGGATTGCGGTGCTGTAACAACCGGAGCAGTAACTGTGCCACTTGTGCTTGCTCTTGGAATTGGCGTTTCCAGGGCTTCAAATAAAGGAAAAGGTACTAGCGGGGGTTTTGGTATTGTATTACTTGCATCGGCTTTTCCTATACTTGCCGTACTAGTATTAGGTCTCTTGGTTAATTTCAGCATACCCAAACCGGTTACGGAAACTGATTTTTTTTCACCTGCCGGAAGGGAAAATGCACTCAAATTGTTTTACAGTGAAGAAGATTTAGCCCGTCATGCTTTTACTCATGGTAGTGAAGCCGGTCGCCGCGCCTATTTTGGCAGTGAAGATGAATATAAAAGAGCATTAACTTCTATGCCTGAAAACCCCAAAATACGGATTGCTCAGATTGGTGAAATGCCTCTTTCTAACTGGATAATTCAAAAAGCATCTGAAAGTGAACGCAATTTATTATCTAATGTTGATTTATCTAAAAAAGAAGCTGCCGCTACCTCTTCTTTTGGTCCAACATTAAAAGAGGAATCTATTGCCGGGGTGCGTTCTGTCATTCCATTGTCTTTATTACTTTTATTGGTACTCCTGTTATTTTTAAGAGAAAAATTACGGTATAAAGATGAGGTTGCATTAGGAATAATTTTTGCATTAATTGGGATGACCCTTCTTACATCGGGAATACGGCTTGGATTGGCATCTCTGGGAGGAGAGGTTGGCGCTCAATTGCCACGAGCTTTTGCAAGCGAAGAAAAATTTATAAACCGGGTTGTCATCAATAATTTTGATACTTGTTTACTTTACAAAGGCGTTGCCCCTGATGGCTCACAGAAAACATTTTTTAACTTGTATGAAAACNNTTTAACTTGTATGAAAACGACAAAATGAAACCCATTGAGTTTCAAAAAGACCAATATAATCAAGAAAAAAAGCAATACACACAAATAATTAATCTGGAACCATTATTTGGTAAGAAACTATCTGTTTTAGGGCTCATCCTGGTATTGATTTTTGCATTTGGGATGGGATATGGGGCTACAATGGCAGAACCTGCTTTAAATGCGCTCGGTATAACCGTTGAAGGTTTAACTGTCGGAACTATAAAACGTGTTCAGATTGTTCAGGTTGTTTCTATCGGCGTCGGCATTGGTATTGTTCTTGGCCTTAGCCGTATCCTTTTCGATCTTCCTTTAATCTGGTTAATCGTTCCTACTTACATATTACTTATGCCTCTTACTATATGGAGCGAAGAGGAATTTACAGCTATTGCATGGGATAGCGGTGGTGTTACAACAGGTCCTGTTACCGTTCCTCTTGTGCTTGCTATGGGGCTTAGTATCGGAGGAGAGCTTAACGTTATTGACGGCTTTGGCATTCTTGCATTGGCTTCTGCCTTTCCAATAATGACAGTACTTTTATATGGCTTATATGCACGGGCAAAACAACGAAAATCTATACTAACTAAACAAAAGGAGAAAGAAAATGGATAACGAAAAATCAAAAAAGAAAAGGGCGTTTTCTCCATCAAGAACAGTATGGAGAACACAAATGGAGAAAGGTATTTACACTCCTCACAGAGTTAGTCGGATTACCTGTATCGTCAATCAACTTTTAAGTGATAAAGTGTCTGACTTCCTGAATAAATTAGGTGTTATAGTGTATATTGAAAGCGGCAGGACCATACGGGAACTTGTCAAACCGCGTCCGCTGGGGCTTCCGGGTGATATTATCCATCTTCAAAGTTCTCCGGTTAATGTATTCCGCTTTACAATCCCAAGAGAGAATTCACAAGCGGTTATGGAATGTATTATTGATGCCGCCGAGCTTTATATTCCGGGCAGAGGTACAATTTTTTCTCAGGACCTTATGGAATTCAGCAAAGAGCTTCCCATAATTAATTTAGTCACTTTGGCGAATTCAAAAAGAGATATTCGTGAAGCGACACTCCTTGATAAATTGTCTTATGTAATTTGTGTACTTTCTATTCCGGGAAGTGGCGAACATCTTGCAAAAATAGCTCTGGACCTTGGTATTTGTGTTCCGTTAATAACATCCGGTTCAGGTAACGATATCAGAGATCAGCTTGGATTGATTCGCATTACTATTTCTGCTGAAAAAGAAATTGTACATCTGGTAACACCCGAGCAGGATTCCGATAGTATTATTCGTTTGTTGATTGAGCAGGGTAAATTAGATCGCCCAGGTCGCGGATTTATCTATCAAACACCGGTAACAATAGGCCTTATTGATACCCGTATGAAAATTGGTTCACAAAAGTACGCCGCCAGTATCGAGCAAATTATTGCTGCAATAGATCAAATTAAATCAGGTACAACCTGGCGAAAAAGACTTGATGCCGATAGTCAGGAAAATAAAGGCGGTAAATCATTTCTTCCTCAGGATAATTGTGAAATAGCAATTATCTCCGATGAAGACAGGATTGTAGCACTTCGGGAAGCATGTATGAAGGTCGGCGCTACAGGAGCTACCACATCGCGTGTTTTACCAAAAGTCGCTGAAGGTAATCAGGAAATTTCATCCACAATGATACGCAGTGCCATCAGTGTTCCAGCAGACATTACTGACCGTGTTGTAGATATTTTACTCGAAACAAGCACTATTAAAAACGATAATACTGATCGTATTCATGTTCTTGATTCGCCTGCTGCTTATGTTCATTCTTTATAGCTTTAAAATATTCATTATGTCATATTTTACTGTCGCATTTGCCAGAAAAGTGCTCAGGTAATTTAAAAAAATCCTTCCTTAAAAAACAAATCCTTTGCCGCTTCAAGTAATATGCTCATCTCGACAGTATCACGGAAAGTAATTTCCTGCAGATTTGTCTGCTTAAAGCTTACATCTATAATTGAAAAATCAGTGTTCCGGAATTTAGCTATCACTTTATTAGTATCGAAAAAATATATTTCATTTGTCCTGGTCAGGGTTTTTATTTCACGCTCGTTTTTATACATTATAGTTGCTGTTCCTCCAAAAAAATTAATGAAGTAAACATTATCGGAAGCATTGAAGTTCCTGAAATTAAAGTAAAATTTCGGTTTATCCCTGTAAGGTGCGCCTGAGGTTGGACAAAAAGTTGCACAATTGCCGCATTCATTGCAAAAATCGCCGATGTTCAGCACCTGGTATTTCTGATTTACTCTGTAAATAATATCATCTTCAATAATAATTTTCCCGTTCTTCTTAACAGCTTTTTGCAAATTATAGCTGACAGGCGAGATATTGTAAGTGTAATTAGCCCTGTTAGGGCAAACGGTTTCACAAATACTGCAAAATTCATCACAATACAAGCAACGCAATGCTTCATCTATGGCATCATGTTCGGACATATTGCCTGTGGCTTGTTGCCGTAAAGGGGCATTTTCAGCTTTCTTTGTAAAAAAACTATATTTCCTTTCAGTCCTGTTGAGTAAATGTTGATTCCATGAAATATTTTTATTTGCCAATGTTATTTCCTGATAATTATTCAGATTGGCGGCTTTGATTATATTTTCAGCGACTGCTCTTCCATCGGCGACCGCCTGTATAATACTTGCACTGCCACGATAAGCATCACCACCGATATAAACATTTTTAATACCGGTCTGGAAAGTTTGCTTATCAATATCCAGCAAATCTTTTTCAATAAAGTCAATATCAAGTCGCTGTCCTATGCAAACAATAACAGAATGGCATGAGATTTCATCAGTAACAGATTCATCATATTCGGGAGAAAAATCACCTTTTTCATTAAAAACACTTATGCATTTTTTTAATACTATTTTTGAAAAGTTATCTTCACCTTTTGGATGGATAATTTTTACAATTCCCAATCCATTCTTAATCAGGATACCCTCTTCTTCCGCTTCATCAATTTCCCATTGATATGCAGGCATTTCGTGTTTTTGCTCAAGGCATACAATTGTAACTTTCTCTGCATTTAACCTGATTGCTGTTCTTGCTGTGTCAATTGCGACATTTCCACCGCCAATAATTACTATTTCTTTTCCTAGCTCTGTATGACGGTTATTACGCATATCAGATAAAAACTTCAAAGCGTCAAGAACATTTTTTGCATTTTCGCCTTCGATATTTAGCTTCATAGCAGATTGAACACCTGTCGCGATATAAATATACCGGTTGATTGCATGAAGTTCATCAAAAAGCCGTTTATCTACTTTTGTATTAAAATGTATTTTAATCCCAAGTTGTTCTATTCTTTTAATATCTTTTTGTATAGCTTCATTTGTCAGGCGAAATGCAGGAATTGCATCAGAAATCATACCACCGGCAAAGGCTTTTGTTTCATACACATCCACCGCAAATCCGGATAATGCAAGAAAATAGGCGCATGACAAACCTGAAGGGCCGGCGCCAATAATTGCAACTTTTAAACCATTTTCAGGAACGGCTTGTGGTTCAAAGCTATGGTCATCTATTTCGGCGACAAATTTTTTTATATTACAAATCATTACAGCTTCATCATAATTAATTCTTGTGCATTTCGATTGACAGGTATGGTTACAAACATTTCCAAGGACGGTAGGAAAAGGATTGTTCCGAATAATAGCCCTGAAAGCGTTTTCATAGTCCTGCATTGAAACATAGTGCAAATATTCAGGAATGTCCTGATGGGCGGGGCATGTTGTAACACAAGGCGCTTTAATGCAATCGAACGGCGGAAGAGGGTTGTCGGTTTTAATATTAATCTTATATAAAGGAGATTTCTTATATGATTTATTTTTAAGAACATCGTTTGCATATTTGTTAAGGTTAAGCAAAGCCGTTTCACGAACGGAAAGATTACCCGTACCATCTTTTTTAAGTAAAAAATCATCAATATTAGAGGCATTCAAATTACAAAAATGTTCAGATATGCTTTTAAGATATTGATTAATTCTTCCGTATCCGCCAGGTTTAAGTAAATCGGAGCTCATTGTAACCGGGAAAATACCGCATGAAATTATATCTATAACATTATAACAATCGGCGCCTGCACAAAATGATATTTCAAGCTCGCCTTTAAAATCATTTTGCAGCTTTTTAGCCAGATTTATAGCAATAGGATGTAATGCTCTGCCGCTCATGTACATCATTTCAACATCCTTTCCAAAAATGCTTCCGGTATTTTTCGATTCAAGGGTATTGGTGAGCTTTATTCCAAAAAAAACATTGTTTTGAGCTGCGCATTTTTTCAGATTATTGATAATTTCTATTGCATGGTGATATTTCAAATCATGCTCAAATGCCTCATCCGGTACTATTGTGTGGAAACCAAGCTGTTTATTTAAAATATCATGTACCATATCTGGTCCAAGAAGTGTTGGATTAAGTTTTAATGTCGTATGTAGCTTCTTTTCTTCTATTAAATATCTTCCTATTTTTTCAATTTCTTCAGGCGGGCAACCATGCATTGTGGAAACAGTAATATTATCGGAAATAATATCGGGAATTTTTATCTCATCAATATAAGAGCATATTGGACGAAGCGATTCTATTTTGGCTTTTTTTTCTATGCTGCAATCTTTCATTTTTCCCAGAAACCATTGCACTTTATCGCCTTTTATGCCACTGAGATCATAACCTGCGCTCATATTAAAGCTCGTGAAAGGATCCGGGGGCATGTTAAATTTTTTACGCAGGATATGAATAATAATCCATGCATTCAGATATTGGTCAAAGCTTTCTTTAATGCTTAATTCCTGCGACCATTCACAGTTATAACCTTCATCCTGCATATCTATGCATGGCTTTGGAACAGACAGATTATCCAGTGTCTGTATTGTTTTTAGCTCGATATATCTTGCTCCGCAAAGCCATGCGGTTATGATATTCTGTGCTAATTGTGTATGAGGCCCTGCTGCAACACCGATGGGCGTTTCCAAAAATTTTCCATATCGTTCTAAATATAATGTATCCATTTTCGCCGGATTGAATATTAATTCAACCGGGATACCGAAAATACGGGAATTATATTCGCCAAGCTCTAAAAGATAGAAAAGATGGGGCAGTGAAATAAGTGAAAATTTTTCGGACATGGTAATTTTTTTGAGATTTGATATGTTTTGTTGCATTTATTATTTTACAAAGATAAGAAACCCTGAATAAATTTCAAAAAAATTATTCTATACTCAATACGGTCATAAATTATCATTCAGTTATTGACCCCATCGAAGTACGAAAAAAAATACGAACTTACGAACT
>JACQWN010000177.1 GCA_016209245.1 Bacteroidia bacterium | reverse complement strand
ATGATTCACCCTCCTTTTTCATTGTCCTTGCTATTTCAAGTTTTTCCTGATATTGCTTTTCTTCCTGAATGTGTCGTTCTTCTCCTCTGCCTTCTTCTCTGCCTTCTTCATAGAGCACGCGCTCAAATCTTTTTACCTGTTCAATAAAAGTATTATAATCCTTTATGTATTCATAATCCTTTTCTTTCAAGGTTGTTTTATTTAATCTCCGTATAATTTCTACAAAAATATCATCTTTCAGGTATTGGTCAAACCATATTTTTTTGTTCAATTTGTCTAATGTTTTCTCGGCTAAATGAAACCATGCTGAATATTTATAGTATTTCTGGTTCTTTACTATGTTTTTTTGAAATGCATAAATCAGCCGGTTCTTCTGTAAAAAATCAATCTTTTTTGTCTTATTGTTCAGTACACGCAGGCATTTTTCATGCTCTGCTAATATTTCTAAAATGTTTTCGTTTTTCCAAATATTTTTATTTCTTATAAAATGAATTATGGCTTCTGGCACTAAAGTGTAGCTCACAAAATCGTCAGAAAAACCTAGGTTGTCATCAACCATCCATATCAATGTTATTACCGGTATCAACTTGTCGTAATCCTTTACATCGCGTTTTCGTCCTTTTTCCAGGTCTATACTTTTAATAGGAATTTTTTCAAGTTGCAATACCGAGTTCATGGAATGATACATATAAAACCGCTTGACAATGTCGGTTTTGTACCATTGTTGCATGTCAATAATAACAAAGGAATTACCGATTTTACAGCGAAAATCAAATTCAACTGCAGAAGCATTATCAGTGATTTTGTGGTATTTTTTAAGTAATACTATTTCGTCAATTTGAACATCAAAGAAATCCTCAAGAAAACGTTTTGCAATGCGTTTTTCTGAAAATACTTTCTTGAAATACCGGTCGTAATTTAATGGGGCTAGGTACATATTATCTTATTTTGAGCATCCCTGAAATTTTATTTCCTGTCAATTTAATACAAATTTATATTGTTTTTTTCTAAAAACCTAATTTTTCTTTTCAGTTGCGTGAGCGTTTCACTTATTATTCCAGTAGAACATGAAATTTACCAGATTTCTTAAATAGGAATAATAGCTAAACGCTTTACATTAATATTTTTAAATTTTACATATTTATTCGTTTTAATTTGACATAAATAGACAAAATAATTGAAATTCAATTATTTAATAAAAATATCTATAGGCAGTCGCATAAAAAAATTTTAAAACATTACAGCGAATCCCTCTTTTACCAATGGTCCCGCAAAAGTTATGTAAAGATCTACTTTTCCCATTTCAAAAAGTTTTTTGTCTAATGTCCACCGATCTTTGTGATGCAGCAAAACATTTCCCTCTGGATTTTCACTTTCCCTGCAGGATTTTTTTTTGAAAGCAATCCATTCGCCATCATATATTTTTTTTGCTTGGCTGAGTGTCATTTTTTTAAGTGTTATTTGTTCGTTTGCAAAAATACAAAATTGTTTTGAAATTACCAGTTTTCAAAGACAAGAATAAAAGCTAAACGCTTCTTTTAAATATTATTTTTATTTTTACATTTTCAAGTTTTTAAAATTTTATTTCTATAACTGTTTTGCATTAAGTGCAGTGTCCTCACTATGCTCAACTCAGGATTAGATTAAACAAGTTTAACGAATTTATATTTTAATATTTTTTCATCGGCTGTAAGCAATGGGATATCCAATATCCGGGCTGTAGCAACAATGAGTTGGTCAGCCGGGTCGTTATGAAATTTGCCGGATAATGAAGTTGAATCAAGAATAATTTTAAGGTCAATAGGTATTACAGTCACCGCATAAGATTTAATGGCAATTTCCAGCCAATCAGAAACAGGTTTTTTAAGTTTCAGTTTTTCTACTTCAACTTTCTTCGCTATTTCCCAGCAGGAGATAATGCTGATGGCAGCTTCTCCAGGATGTAGATTTTCAAGTAAAGAACGGAGCTTTTTAATAAGCGAAGGGTCTTCATTAACCCACCAAACCCAGATATGTGTGTCAAGCAGAATCATTTTGCAGCCTCCCAGTCAAAATTGTTTGTGGCTGGTCCAAAAGGATCATCATATCTCATTACGGTGCCGCTTAAGGGATATTTATATTTCGGTTTGCTCGTTTTATTTTCAAAATTATGTTTACCGGAAACAGTTATTCCCAGCGCATTCAGAAACTGTACAAGCGAGTCATACACTTTTTTATCATTAACATTAATAGAGAGTTCCATATTGAAAAATAATTAAAATGTTATGGTAAAAATAATAAATCTTTTTAATACCAAAGCAAAAATAAAAGCTAAACGCTTTACATTAAATATTTCAGAATTTTATGTCATTTCTATTTATTATTAGACTTCAAATATAAAAAATTAAAAAAGAATCAAATGCGATGTTCGGATTTTAAAAGAGCCTTTTAAGTATCACAAAAATAAACATTTTTAAAATATTATCATAAAATATTTATAAATTTGTCAATTACTTTAGCTCACTTTTGAGAAATGCCTGATTTAACTGATTTATAATTTGGTAATGGAATCAATATTTAAAATCTCGGGTTGTTATATATTTATTTTGTGCTTATCAATTTCCATGCTCTTTTCTCAAAATGAATATTTTCTCAAAGGTTCGGAGGCATTCCAGCAACAACAGTATAATGCTTCACTCGAAGAATTTAAAAAATCTGTTGAAATTGAAATTTCACAAAAGAATGACAGCCTTATACTACTGAACCAATATTATATTGCGATGTCATTTTATTATCTGACAATGTACGATTCGTCGCTTGTTTATTTTCAAAAAATGTACGACAAATCTGTCGAATTGAAGCGAAACGACCATATAGCTTTCAATATGAGCAATTTTGGAATGGTATATCTGGCTTCAGGTAACTATGCAAAAGCGTCGGAGGAATATAAGAAATCAATACAGTTGTGTGAACAGTTTCAATATAAAAATATGTTGCCTTACGGATATTATAACCTTGCCCTGGCTTATCATTATTCCGGCAACTTTGCTGAAGCGATTGCCGCATATAAAAAAGCTTCCGATTATGCACAAACAGAAGGTTTACCTGATTATGCCGCTTTATCGGAATATAATACCGGACTGATTTATTATGGACAGGCGGATTATAAAAATACAATCGAACATTATGAAAAATCCCTTGAAATAAACAGAAAAGCCGGCGATATGCAACAAGTTGCAGTCAAGCTGAACAATATCGGCATGGTTTATATGGATTGGAAAAAATATTCCAAAGCTATAGAATATTATATGAAATCGTTATCATTGCTCGATATTTCTGTTCCATCATCTGATATTGCAGTTATATACCATAATATATCCAATTCTTATGACTCATTGCATGATTCAGAAAATGCTGTCAAATATATGCTTAAATCAGCCGGTATTGAACAAAGGACGGGAAATGATACTCTTGCTGCAACCAAGATAAATAATGCCGGGTTAATATATGCTTCCATGGGAAAGAAGGATTCCGCCCTGACTTGCTATCTGACGGCTCTTGCGGTTTTTGAAGGAAAGGGGCTTGTTGAAGAGCAGGCATTAACATTGAATAATATTGCCATTATATATGAACATAGTGAAAATTATGAAAAGGCAATTGAATATTATCTGAAATCGTTCATATACGATTTAAATAAAAGCGATACTAAAATGCTCACAACAAAATACAACAATATTGGAAAAGCATATTATACCCTTGGAAATTTTGAACAGGCGCTGGAATATTATAATAAATCAATTGAGCTGGATATAAAAACCGATGATAAAGAAGGTCTGTCAACTACGTTAGACAATGTTGGACTAGTTTATCAGAAGAAGGGAGATTATAGAAAAGCTTTGGAAGAGCATTTCAAATCTTTGAAAATTGATAATGAAAACAGCTTTAATGAGCATAAAGCAATTTCTTTGAGCAATATTGGACTTTCTTATCATTATATTGGTAACTACGACAGTGCATTCGTATATCTGCAGGATGCTTTGGAATCTGATAAAAATCTCAAAAATTACAGCTCTTTACCGAAACGATACAGCAATCTGGCATTAATATATCACACCAAAGGAGAATATGATAAAGCGCTTGATTATTATACATGGGCATTAACGGAATCAAAAAATTCAGGACAATCAAAGGACATTTCGGTTTATCTTAATAATATCGGACTGGTAAATTATTCGCTTGGACAGTACACCGAAGCTATGAACAATTACAATGAAGCTCTGGAAATTAACAAGCATACAGGAAATATAACCAAAATAGCTGAAAATTTAAGCTGCATAGGCATGGTATATTCCGACCTGGGTCAATATGATAAAGCAATTGAATATTATTCTCAGGCGCTTCAGTTAGCCGATAGCATTGGTATTAAAGACGATGCTTCCGGAATTATGAACAATATCGGTTTTGTCTATACCGATTGGGGCATGTATGCAAAAGCAATGGAATATTTTAATAAATCTGTTGAAACAGATGAAAAATCGGGAAATACTGCTAATCTGAGTAAAAAGTTGAACAATATTGCCGTAACGTATTTTAATATGGGGGAATATGACAAAGCGCTGGAATATCATAATAAAGCGCTGGAGCTTGATAAAAAGTTTGAGAAAAATGCGGATATTGCAACAGACATAAATAATATAGGTGTGATTTATCTTAATCAGGACCTTTATGAGAAAGCTCTTGAGAATTTCAGGCAGGCGCTTGAAATTTACCGGCAGACAGGCAGCGAACCTGACATTGCCGTTACGCTGAATAATATAGGGCTTGTATATGATGCCTGGAATAAAAACGACAAAGCACTGGAATATTTTACCCAATCAAAAGATATTGACTTGAAGCTTGGCAGAAAAGGAGCGTTGGCAATGGCTTTCAATAATATCGGCACTCTTTTTCTGAAAACGGATAAATACGAAGATGCTATTAAAAATTTTAAACAATCGGTTGATTTATATGAAGCGCTGCGAAAAACCGTCCCTTTGGAATTGCGTAAAGAATATATGAATAAAGTAATTCAGACATACCGTGAGCTGACATTGTGCTACATATTAACCGGCGATGTTCATAATGCTTACTATACAATTGAGATCACAAAAGCTAAAGAGCTTGTCGAAAATATCGCCGTAAATGACAGCGTGTTTATTCCAAAGCTCATGGATTTAGAACCTGTAATCAAGCCGGATGAATCTTTTATTATGTATGGAGCAGTTGAAAATTCTTTAATTTCTTTGCTTGTTATTAATAAAGACAGCACATATCATTATTCACTGCTGAAAAGAGCTCTTATTGATTCCGTTTACAAATATTTCAGCAGGGAGCTTACTAAAAGAATAGCCCTTGAATGTAATGACGAAGAGCTCACATCGTTCAACAATTTTATTTCCAGTGGTAAAATACCCGAAACTGAAAAAGAGGTTCAACTGGAAAGTAAAATATTTAATATCATAATCATTTTTTACAGGGAATTGCTGATGATACCTTATCCTGCAAAGTATTCTGCCAAAATCAATCATTTCAGCCAATTATTATATGAATTTTTTTTAGCCGGTTGCAGTAAAAAATTTACAGGTAAAAAGCATATTATAATTATTCCCGATGGTATCCTCGGATATTTACCTTTTGAAACATTGATTTTAAATGATAATAAATATCTTGTAGAAAAGTTTGATATTAGCTATATTCAGTCATTCAGCATATTAAATCAACTTAATAAAAGAGTTTACAATGTTGAACGAAAAAGTCTTCTCGCTTTCGGGGGGGCGGTTTATAATGAAACCACATATAACAAAGATATGGTTCAGACCCGTGCAGTTATTACACCCATTAAGCCCGACAGCATTCTGATGAAAGGTATGCGATCAAATCATCTTAGCAATAAGCAACTGGAATCTTTAGTTAAAGCTGTCGAGCTTTCACAGCAATATAATATTCCATTATCAGATGAATATAAAATGATTGGTTATGACGCTTGGGCGAATCTTCCAGGAAGTCTCGCCGAAGTGCGTGCCCTGGTGAATATTTTTAATGATGCCGACACTATAACAGGTAAATATGCTTCCGAGTCGAATATAAAGCAAATGTCGGAAAGAAACGATTTGTTGAAATATAAAGTTCTGCATTTTTCAACACATGGTATAGCGATTCCTGAAATTCCTTCCTTATCGTCAATTGTTCTGTCATTGACACACGACAGCATATTACAGCACGGCGAGGATGGCTACCTGAGAATGGATGAAATTGCAAAACTTACGTTAAATGCCGATTTTGTGAATCTTTCCGCCTGCGAAACAGGGTTAGGTAAAATTTATATCAGCGAAGGAGTAGTAGGGCTGACACAAGCTTTCATTGCAGCAGGAGCGAACGGATTATCCGTATCATTATGGCAGGTCGCCGACGAATCAACCGCACAATTCATGATTGAAATGTACAACCTTGTCAAAACACAAAATATTTCATATATGCAGGCGATAAACGAGACAAAACGAAAATTTATCAGCGGTCAGATTAATAAAGAATGGACAAGCCCGTTTTTCTGGGCGCCTTTTGTTTATTTTGGGAAGTATTGAAAAATATAATTTTATTAATTATAATTTTTTAATACTACTTTGGTAAATCAGATTAACACCCTGATTTATCAGGGTGATTAGGGTAAAAATAAAATTTTATATAGTCCATTTTAACGGACTTCATGAAAGCAGTTAGGTTACATTATAATAAATCAAATTTGAGAACTTTGAAGCCTATTTTAAAATTATTTTTAATATTAGTGTCATATCTATTGATTTCCTGTACTCCATATGGTTTTATAAGGAGTAATAAAGGTATCCTTATACACAAAATGTCTGGTATAGCATTTCCAAAAAAAAATTGGGGATTTTTTTCGTACCACTCAACAGGTATTCGATCCTTTCGCAACAAATGTTGGAGTTACCTATAAGCTGGAATTATCTGAATGTTACATTACCTATACGATTTATATTTATCCTCATAATGAAAAAGAAATCTTAACTGAGTTAGAAAATGTTTTGAAAGGGATAGAGTATTATTATAATAATACAACAATAGTTTATCAGGAAGAGACAAAATATATTCAGGACTCTGTCGAAATAAACGGAGTACATATGATTTGTAGTTTTGAAGATAATGTTTATGAAAAATTTATTAATATCAGTCATAGCTATATCTTCAAATATAAAAATAATTTTATCAAATATAGAATAACCTATCCGGAAATGTTTGAGAGTTGCTCGCAGTCCGCTATTAATGATTTTTTTAGAAATTTTAAATGGATTACTGAGTAGTTGTTTATAAGTTTTAGCAGTTTAATAAATGAATAATAATCACGAAAAAGAAAATAAACAGACTTTGCGGATTTTTGCCTTTGCCTCTTTCCTCAACGACATGGGCTCTGATATTATATTCCCAATACTGCCCGCTTTTATTACCAATGTATTAAAGGCAAATATGGAAGTGATGGGATTAATAATGGGCTTGGGTGATGCATTTGTTTCTGTTTCACAAGCTGTTTCCGGTTATATTTCCGACCGGATAAAAAAACGAAAAGTATTTGTTTGGACCGGCTACCTGCTCGGCGCTTTTTCCCGTTTGGGATATGCAATTTCGGTAACATGGGGACAGGTCGCTTTGTTCAAAGTTCTAGACCGTTCCGGGAAAATCCGCAGCGCTCCGCGCGATGCTATTGTAGCAGATATTTCTACAAACGAAAACAGGGGAAGGAATTTTGGATTGCTCAGGATGATGGATAATTTAGGCGCTGTTGTCGGCGTTCTCATTTGTCTTCTCCTTTTCAATTTTCTTGGTTACCGCTGGTTGTTTGCTCTTGCGGCGATTCCTTCATTGCTCGGAGCTGCATTTATATTTATCGCTATCAAAGAACGATAAGCCGAAAATCAGAAAATATTTAAAGGATTTCAGATCAAAAGTCTGAATAAAAATTTCATTTTATTTCTCACATTAAGTGCAATCTTCGCTCTTGGCTCTTTTCATTATTCTTTTTTATTGAAATATGCTGAAAATTTTGGCTACAAGGTATCTGCACTGCCTGTTTTATATTTAATTTTTACGGTGTCGGCGGCAATATTTTCACTCCCTTTTGGTAAATTAGCCGATACGGTTGGCAGGAAAACAGTTATGTTAATCAGCTTTCTATTTTGGGGATTCACCTGCTTTTCCTTTATTCTGAGTCAAAATCTATGGATGTCAGTCATTGTTTTCATCCTGTTCGGGCTTCATAAAGCTGCTCTTGAACCTGTTCAAAAAACATTTGTTTCTGAAATGGCTCCGCAGGGCTTAAAAGCCAGCACACTTGGCATTTACCAGATGGCCATCGGTTTATGCGCCCTGCCTTCATCATTTTTAGCAGGCATTCTTTGGGATAAAATTAATTTATTTGCGCCTTTGTATATTTCGCTTATATTAACTGCAACAGCTATTATTTTAATACTGTTTGTTAAAGAAAATAAAGCATCTGAAAAGTAAATCTTTGTGATTTGCTTTCATTTTGTATCTTTGACAAATTGAAAACAGTCATACTCTTAAATTTGAAAGAGTAGAGCGGGATTTTTATTTTCAGATAAATTTACTTGCTATTTACATATATTTAGAAAGGAGCAATTTTGAAAAATTTTAATCGGGATGGTAAATCGGGCGGAAGAAGAGGTTTCGGCGGTAGAGATTCAGGAAAATCTTCCATGCACAAGGCAATCTGCGACGAATGTGGCCGGAGTTGTGAAGTCCCATTTAAACCAAGTGGTGACAAGCCCATATACTGTAATAGTTGTTTTAAGGCTAAAAGAAGCGGGGGCGGTGGCTCTAAAAGATCAAGCGAGAGAAGTCATAAAAAATCTGTCTTTGGCGAAAAACAAATGTATGCTGCAAAATGTAGTGGATGTGGAAACACATGCGAAGTTCCTTTTCGTCCCACAGGCGATAAATCAGTTTACTGCAATCAATGTTTTGAAAAAAATAAAAGTAGTGGTAAAAGCACGAATGATGGGCAATTAAAAGAGCAATTCAATATTCTAAATGCCAAACTCGATGAAATTCTAAAAATATTATCACCTGTCGCTGTAGCGCTTACTCATGTTGTTGAAAAAAAATCAACTCTGAAAGAAGAAATAGTTGAAGAAATAAAAGAACCTAAGACTAAAAAAGAAACTAAAATAAAAGAAAAGGCTGCAAATGCTCCTAAGGCGGGTAATGCAAAGGATGAAAAAATTGCGGCCAAACCTGCCCGCAATGCTGCACAAAGCGTTGCAGACAGGAAAACACCGGCCAAAAAAAAGAAATAAAAAATATTTCAAAATATAAGCAAATAAAGAAAGCCCGGAATGGGTTTTCTTTATTTTGAAAAATATCTAATCCAAACAAAAAAATATTGACATAGAATTAAAGCGGACAGTTAGATCAAGTAGCCGGTTTTATTTTGTTGATAATGGTATAGGCATGTTCAAATCCTACACTGATAACCCTGGCATCCTGAATACCATCATAATAACCGGATTTATGCAATATATAATATACACTATTCACATAATCTAAAAGTTTTTTATCAATAGTATTAATTGTTCGTTGATAAAATCTAATGTCTTTATTTTCATCAGGCTTGCCATATATTCCTTTTAATTGCACATAGGTTTCCAAGGCGATTAATATAGCACTATAAGCTGTTCCACAAGCGATACGAACATATTTTACATCGCTGTAAAAATTGTTCCTTTTTTCAGCTTTTTTCAACT
>JACQWN010000176.1 GCA_016209245.1 Bacteroidia bacterium | reverse complement strand
TGCCAAGACGGTCAACTTTTAATTTCCAACAGCATTCTTTAATCATTACACCATCTATTGATTTTTCTGTTTTATTTAATGCTGAAAATTCAACTTTATTTACTATAGGATTAGCAATATCATTTCTAACCAAAAATAATGCAGTACCGGTAAAGCTAACCACTTTATAAATTCTATCAAATTGTTCTTTTGTTAAAGAGTTAAAATTAATTGGGGTAATTTTTTCTTCTTCAGTAGGTACATATACCAAATCATTTGGAGAAAGGTAAAATAAGAGAGTGTCACCCTTTTCATTCTTTTCAGACACAGATAATAAACCCTGCTTTTGTCTTTCTATCACAATATTTAAGGGAATTGTATCATAGCTTCGTTTCCCATGTTCATCTTGATATATAGCAAAGAAAAGATTAGTGCCTTTTGCAGCTTCTACGTATTTATCTTTTTTATTGCCTAAAATTCCTACATTAAATTTGTTTCCCTTTGGCTCATAAGTTCTAACTTTATAAATAGCTTGATGAAACTTTCCGTTATTGAGTTTTGGTAGATTTTTATTCAATTTCGTAAGTTTTTTTATTTTTTGTTTCAAATTTTTATCCACAATCATTTCTGCATTATCTAATGCAGCAGAAAAAGAAACAGTTTTTTTGAAGCGTAATTGAATCATACCCGATACAGTATCTTTGTGCAATGGTTTTCGTACAGCCCAATTATCGCCTTTGGATTGCTTAACAAGCTCTTTTTTCACTGTGCCATCGTTTTGCTTACTCCATTTTTGGTTATGATTGACAGTTTTATTAATCACTCTCAGGTTCTGCTTATAACTTATTAAAGTATTTTGTAAGGTTATTTTTGCTTCTTCTGCAAAGCTTTCCCAAGGTTTTTTAAAAATCCATTTGTAATTGGCTTTATTACTTTCGTTATACTTTTTGAAGCAAAGTTTATTTTTCAAATCAAACCTTGTGTCTTTTTTATCTGCTTTGGCGTATTCGTTATTTAAGTAGTTGATATGATTTCGACTTGCACAAGCAATCACCAAGGCATCCATGGCATGATGGCGATGGTCAATCCTTTTTTTATTAAAACCTTTCTGTAATTCAAGTGGCACTTGTGGCAGAAATTTATTTGTGTTTGGATTGATTTCGCCAAAGTTGCAGCTGTTGGTTGCCATTGCTTGATAGTACATTTTTTGAAGTAGTTTCCTGTTCACCGTCCTCCCTTACAATATTAGAAAGTAAGTTCTTTACCACTTTGCTGATGTATCTGGTATCGTTGAGCTGTCTTTCAATCATCTTTTCGGGAATATCCTCCAATAATAACTTTTTCATTTTACCTCTACTCTTTGAGTAATGAGTTTTTACAAAATCCTGATATTCTTCTTCTGAAAATATTTCAACGGTTTTTCCAAAATTTAACGATACTTTTTCCCCATGATGATTTTTAATAAATTCAAGTCCCAATTGGTTATCTTTCAATTTATTTACTTCAGCTTCGCAAATAATTTTATTGCTAAACGAATCATCAAAAAACCTTGATTGCGGGATGATATGCTCTATCTCGTAATCGGGCGTAAAGAGTTTATTCAAAGGAATGATAGCTCCTGTGTATGGTGAACGATATTTTTGTTCCAACCAAAGTTTATATTTATTAAGTTCTGATGGATTAGGCTGAGTAGTCTTGCTGATTTTTAGAATATCTTCGGGTATATTATTTTCAGCATTTAAAACCCCGTCTTCATAAATCTTTAATAGTTCTTGCTGGCTTGGCGAATAAGGTCGAACATTTTCAATATTATTATCGTTTAATAGTTCTGTTAATAATGCTTTGATACGTAAGTTGGTATTTTCGTTTTCTGTATTTTGTTTAGTGATTTTTTCTCTATCTTTTTTGGGATTCTTCATCTCACGCCCCAGTTCAATATGAATTTCATCAAAGAAATTTTCTTTTCCTTCACCGTAAGTTTTCCAAATATCCCGTACCACTTGCAGCGTTTCGTTAATAACTTGCTCTACGATTGGATTACGGAGTGAATGTTGTTCAAGCAATTTAATATCGTTAGCAGTGTGCCATTTAGTTATTTTTTCTTCTTCGGAATGACGATTATACACGATATAGGCAGCTAACCATTCTGGTAAACCTTTGAAATGAGAAATTTCAGTAAGATTTATTGCTTTTTCACGAACTTTGTCTTTTATTTTTTCGTCATATTCATTAGTAATGATTTTTTCCATCCGTTGTTTGGTGTTATCATCTATAATATTATAATTCCAATATTTGCCCATTCGCATCAAGGGCAATAATTTTTTGATTGCTTTGGCAGAATAAGCTCCGTATTCTTTTTTGAAAAGTGGAATTTTTTTAAAGCTTTCCACAAAATCGAATCCTAAATTGTACTTGTCAGCAAAGGATTTTAGGGCTTTTTCAGTCTCATGTTTATCTTCAACCGAATAAAGTATATGCCATAAAGCAAACTCATTTTCCTTATTAAGAAAGTTGTCGGGTATACTACTCAGTTTTGAGAATCGACTAATAATCTGAGAATGGGTTTCATTGCACGGATATTCTTTTTCTTCAACGTAGTTCCAGCGATATGGTAATTTATCTTCCCCTTTCTTCTTTTTAATTTTGAAAAAAGTTGTTAATAGTGTGTCTTGTTTGATTTCTTTCCTTTCATTTAACCAATCATAAAGAGCCACTAAATCATCTTCCGTCTTTAGAAAATCGTTAGTTACATTGTAATCGGTATGTAGTTTGCCATCGATATTTTTTTCTCGTTCATAAATTTTTAAATCCTTGATAAATTTCCAAAGCCTAAGTTCTTGATACAATGGATGTGATTTTGAAACACATTTAATTTGTGACTTTTGCAATAAGCCTGTTTCGTGGTTTTTGTAAGTTCTGAACTCAAATTTACAATTGCTGATTAAAGATTTTTTGCTTTTTAATGGTCTTTGATAGAAAATAATATCGTTAAGAAATAAGTGTGTGAAATCTTTATTGCCAATATTGTTTCTATGAGCTTCGTTGTATTGATAGAGTTCTTCTAAACATGAATTATAAAGCGTTTTGCTTTGTAATTCCGTATGAAATTCTTTTTGCTTATCGAGAATTTGTTTTAGTTCCTCTTTATAAAATTTTCGTTCAATTGTTCGAACTAATTTGCCTCGTATTTTTTGATTGGGCTTTTGCAGCAAAGTATCATAGATGTAACGACCAACTGTTTTATTACTATCTCGAATATCTATTTCTGTTTTGACTTTAATCTTTTTATATAATTTATTTTGTTCGTTTTGGGATAGTTTTTCAATTTCTTCAAAAGAAGGAAGAATACTTAATTTACGTTTTTCATATCC
This sequence comes from Bacteroidia bacterium, assembly GCA_016209245.1. Classification (GTDB taxonomy): domain Bacteria; phylum Bacteroidota; class Bacteroidia; order Bacteroidales; family BM523; genus JACQWN01. The sequence continues at coordinate 3,991 of JACQWN010000176.1, read as the reverse complement.
ATCTTTATCTTTTTTTACATTTCCTTTTTCATCTATCTCAGTTGTTACAATAAACTCCTTAGTCTTTCCTATCCAATCAGGTTTGCTAAAAAAAGTACTTTTATAAATCCATCCATTTTCAAGCACAATATTGTACCATTTTTTTTCTTTTTTCTTTTTATCGGGATCCCCTTCAATTACATCAGTAATTTTCAATGAAACTATTTCTTCTTTTTTATCTTCAATTATTTCATCTTCACCTCTCAATTGATAATATCCTCGTTTTTGATTGAAATGCAATAATAACCAAGCAAGCTCTTCCTTTTCAATTTTAACTGTTAGTGCTATTTTTCGCAAATAATAAATAGTCCAATCGTATGGAATTTTTTTGTCGTCTTCAAATAATTGTGGTTGGTTTTGCTTGAAATCAGCAATCATTTCATTAAAGGAATTTTGGAAAATGAATTCAAATTTTCCTGTTTCCTCATTAAATAAGTACGCAAGTTTTGGCTCCAGTTCTTTTTTAAATTGACCAAAATGCTTTTCAAAATCAATGGAATTAGAATAATGAGCTGGTAAAAATCCTAATATATTAAGTACTCTATGTAACCTTTCCCGACGCAATAAATGTCTTTCACGTAATCGACGGATTCCTCTGTAACCGGTTCTTTCTGCTGTTTGTGACTTTGATATTCCACTGTTAAAATTATCCAAAACATCTTGCGACATTGGAATGATTCTGCTCCCTGCATCAATTATGTTACCTTGATTATTTTCTATATCCTGGCTAATCAAAGCCCACCCAATTGAGTTTGTCCCTAAATCAAGCCCTAAAATTTTTTTCATAAAAACTTTGTTAAATTTTTTTGCAAGTTAAAAAATTATTTTAATTTTGCATTGCAAAATGAAGCAATTCACAATAAGGATTATTCCGTTGTGAAAACATTTAAGGCGGCGCAAGTCGCCTTTTTTATTTTTGAGTATAAAAACACACTGCCCTGTTATTGCCCATTTTTAAGGGGTTGGGGTTGAAAACATATTAGTAAAAACGCATGAATAATTCAGGTTAAAATTCATGTTTTGAACAGTTTTTTTAAGGACATCAATTTTCCCTGTGGAATAAAATACGTAATTTGGTTCGCCTGCTGTATTCAGTAAATTATATTCTGAAAGAATGCTAACTGTTCTCCTTGCTACTGGCTCTGAAGCATCGAGGATATGAATTTTATTCAAAATGAGCTTTTCGATTAATGGTCGGAAAAGTGGATAATGAGTACAACCAAGAACAATATAATCAACATTGGCGTCAATCATCGGCTGTATGTATTTTTTCAGTAGTTTTTCGGCTCGAATTGAATTGATATCGCCTTGTTCGGCGAGTTCGACAAGTCCGGTGCCGGTGCGAATAATTAATTCTTTATCGCCGCCAAAGCGACGGCTTGTTTCTTTGTAATGTCTTCCGCCGAAAGTGCCTTCGGTGGCTAAAATACCTATGCGTCCGGTCTTTGTTCTTAGTGCTGCCGGTTTAACCGCCGGCTCCATCCCTACAAAAGGAACCTGATATTGCTCTCTCAAAAAATCTATTGCAGCACCGGTAACAGTATTACATGCAACTATAATCAGCTTACATTTTTTTTGGAGAAGAAAATCAACAATCTCGACAGATAATTTTATAATCTCTTCCTGTGGTCTTGGTCCATAAGGACAATTAGCGTTATCGGCGTAATATATGATAGATTCGTTAGGGAGTAATTTTATTACTTCTTTCCATACGGTCAAACCGCCAACTCCCGAATCAAATATTCCGATTGGTTGTGGGTTAGAGCTTGAAAGAAGCGTTTTGTTTCAGCAAAACGCTTCTTTCATCTTCAATATCATATATTGCAAATTGTCATTCCGAACGCAGTGAGGAATCTCACATTAGATACCTGAAAAGTAACCATAATTTATGAACTGCAGGTTTGATATTAATTGGTTATTCCAAGCTTCTTTTTAACTAAAGGCAGAATATCAGTACTTTCTTCGGAATGATAGAGAACAATCATTCCCCCACCGGCTTCAGCAACATCAAAAACATAAATTAATCCCTGTTCTTTTGCTACATCGGTAATGGCCTGTCTGGCTTTTTTGATATTCGGCTCAAGCAATTCCGATTTTTTTTTCTGTATGTTCTGGTTGGCTTTTGTTCTGAATTCTTCAATCCGTTGACCCATAAGCTGCAGCTCTTCTTCTTTGTTCTTTTTTAGAAAATCGCTGATTGAATCTTTTTTTGCCATATATTCCGCCAGCTTTGTCTCGTATTCTTTCTGCATGGAAGTTAATGTTTCTTCCAGCTCGCCGGCATGTTTCTGAAGCTCTTTGACCGCATTAGTTCTTTCAGGCATGACTTCCAGCAATGCCTGTGAATCAATATGTCCGAATTTAAGCTTTCCCTGAGCAAAAAGCCCGGTACTTGAGGCAGTAAAAATCAATGCAATAATAACATAATGTATAGTTTTCATAATAAAATTGTTTTAAATTTTCGGGGCAAATATATTAAATATAATATTACTCACAAAGATATAAAAATTTATTTTTATTATAACTGCCTACTGCCTAATGCCTACTACCAACTGCCAACTGCCAACTGCCAACTGCCAACTGCCTACTGCTTACTATTTCTTATATCCTAACTTTTGCAGCACTTCATCGCTCCGGTCATATTTCGCATTTGTATATAGCATATTTGCCCCACCTGCAGTGTCAAAAATAACATCGTAATTACCTTCAGTAGCTAATTCTTTTACTGCGTTGTAAACTTCGTCCTGCAGCGGTTTGACAAGTTCCTGACGCTTTTTATAAAGCTCTCCTTCTTTACCGAAATATTTTTTTTGAACGTCTTTTGCTTGTTTTTCTTTGACAACAATTTCTTCTTCACGTTTCACTCTCATTTCCTCGGTAAGTAAAACTTTTTCGGCCTGAAAATCTTTGTATAATTTATCAATTTCAGCATAAATCCCCTCAATTTCTTTTTGCCACTGAACAGATAGTTGGTCAAGCTGGTCCTGAGCCGCCTGGTATGCCGGAATATTACTTAAAATATATTCCGTATCAACAAATGCAAATTTTTGCGCTAAGGAAATACCACAAAAAAATGTTATGGCTCCTAAGGTAATGATTAATTTTTTCATATTCTTAATGTTTTAAAAGTTAAATATTAATTTATTTGTCAATTTCAATATATTATGAAAATTTAAGGCATCTTTAAAAATTGTAGAAAAGTAGTTTACACTTTTTGGTGCATTTTCGTGTTTTGGCGTCTTGGTGGCATAGATTTAAATAACTAATAAATAGCCACTAAAACACAAAAACCCCAAATTTTCACAAAATTGAATTTGTAAAATGCCAAATTTAACTATAGCCAGAGTATTATAATTTTTTCAAAAAATTCTCAAATAACTCTATTTTACGATAACCTTGTTTACGTAATCCTTTATAAAGTTTTATATCTCTGGTTAACAGAAATAAATCTGTATCTATTGAAAGTGTAACATAACTTAGGTCTTTTATATCTACTTTTTTGCAAAATTTAGTTGCCCGTTCGATTGATGAATCCTGTTGAATAAATGATGGTACAAAGGAAATCAATGAAAATACAGTATAAGCATATTGACGGAATTGATTTTTATCTAATTTTGTTTTTTTACAAATAACTTCCTTGTATAAGTTTAATTCAACAAAAGCAAATTCAGGCATAATGAAATTAAATAATGAAAGCATATTGACATATTGGGCTTTACCACTTATTAAAATGCTCATCAATACATTTGCGTCTGCAATATATCTAAAATTCATGATGTAACCCTGAATAAGTATTTATTTCCATAGTCATGCCATGCTTTTTCCCTTGCTAATAACCATTGATTATCATTTATATCAATAGTTTTTAAATCATCAAGCAATTCGGTTTTTGCAAGCTTAAGTACTGCTAGGTTTAGATAATCTTGTATTATTTTTTCAATTTTGTCTTTTC
>JACQWN010000175.1:29777-35328 GCA_016209245.1 Bacteroidia bacterium | reverse complement strand
TTTCAACTGTCAGAAATTGTTTGATAATTTGGCAAAATCAAGCCAGTTTTTTTCTGCAAAGCCTGTTATTTTTCAAAATACAAAATTTCAAAAAAAATTCGTTGGGGCTTCGCCCCAAACCCCAAATAGTCAAATAGTCAACAATTAGTCCTTTAAGCACCGCACGCTAAACCCGTAAGCCTTATTGATGAAGCTTCGGTACACCGTGGCGTAGCTGTAACTCAGGTACCGACTCCAGGCGTACGTAGCGTCGTACTCAGTAGAAGACCACCAGTAGCCGAGATTACCGGCAATGCTGAACGAGCCAGACCACGAGTAGCCACCCGGAAGGGCTGTGAAACCGCTGCTGTTAGTTGCACCTGTGTTTGGGCTGTTCCAGCAGGGAAGCGAGCCGCAAATTGGCGTTACTTTCATATTACCGCCTTCATCGGTTCCAAGCCAGCCGGTGGTAGTTATATCGTAAGGGAAAGCGCCAGGGTTGCTGCCAACATTCTTTTCTAAAGTAGTCCATTCGTAATGCGAAGGTATATGCCAGCCGGCCGGGCAGAGTCCCTGGACGGGTGTGGCGCATTTGTCATTAAGCGGGGCGCCTGTGCCATTGCAAGTTCCGTAACCCTGCATCAGGTTCGCCCACTCGTATAAACCGCCCATAGGACAAGTTGCATCATTGACTCCACTAAGATTTTGGCAAAATTTTGTCCCTGACACTTGTGGGTTTGTAACCGCTGCATATGTGCCATAATTCAAGTTTTCCGCCATCCAACATTGGCAACCAATTTTCATAGCATTATAATTTTTACTATCCCTGGAATCTGTAAATGACGACGGACAATCTGCAATCGTTAAAGTTGCTATACCTGATGCTGAATCAGGGCTACATGAAGTGCTTACTGTACAACGGTATTTATTACTATCGCTGATTAAGGGTATATTTGATAAAGAAAGTCCGGAAGTAGTTGCTCCTGAATATACCGGCGCAGCGCCGCCATTTGAAATATTATTCCATGTACCACCACCATCAGCGCTTTCCTGCCATTGATAACTTAAACCGGAACCCGGGGCTGTGATACTAAAACCTGCAGAACAATTCTCAAAAAAGGATTGGTCGGCCGGTTGTATTGTAATTGCCGGAGGCGCTACCGATAAGGTAACTACATTTGAGGTTGTCGAAGGCCTGCAAAAATGACTGATTATGCAGCGGTATTTGTAGCCATTGTAACCTGAAGGCACACTTGATATTGACAGGTTTGTCGTTGTTGCGCCGGAGTAAACAGGGCTTGTTCCGCCATTTGAAATATCCGTCCAGGTACTTCCACCGTCTGAACTTTGCTGCCATTGATAAATCAAACCGGACCCGGAGGCTGTAATACTAAAACCTGCTGTACAATTAGTGGTTAATTGATAGTTGGACGGTTGAGATGTAATAGTAGGAGCCGGGCTTACAGTTAAAGTTGCAGCATTTGAAGTAGTATTTGGTCCGCAAGAATTACTGACAATGCAACGATATTTATAGTTATTATATGCCAAAGGCACACTAGATAAGGAAAGACCCGAAGCGGTTGCGCCTGAGTAAACCGGCGATGTTCCGCCATTTGATATGTTATTCCATGTACTACCCCCGTCTGCGCTTTGCTGCCATTGGTATGTAACGCCAAATCCGGGCGAAACTACATTAAAACCTGTCGTACAACCCGTACTTAAAACCTGGTCGGAAGGTTGCGATGTAATGGCCGGTGGCGTGGAACCAACAAATAATGTGGCAATATTCGATGTTACTGCCGGCGGGCAGGCGCCGGTAACATAACAATGGTATTTATATTCATTATGGCTTACCGGGACATTTGCAATATTCAGCGTCCACGAAGTTGCTCCTGAGTATGCAGGACTTGTCCCGCCGTTTGATATATTGCTCCAGGTGCTGCCGCCGTCGCTGCTTACCTGCCATTGATACACCAGGTTTGTACCGGTGAGGGAAACAAAAAATACTGCGCCTGTACCGCTGCAAACCGTATCGTTAACCGGCTGTATTATAAAAGAAGGAGCGCAGTTGAAGCACCAGATATTGCTCCAGACGCCATTTTTAAAAATCTGCATACATTCATCGGTCATATTAAATATTATCAGCGCCTCGCCCGGTGTGAAAGGCAGGTTATCTCTTTCGGCCGTGGTCATACGCGGGATAAGAAGACTTTTCGATACTTTTACACTGTCGGTGGTAACCCGCAGGAACTCGTTTTCTGCAGTTCCCTTTGTCATGCTAAAACCTCCGACGGCAAAGCCTCCCTTGCTTCCTGCTGCTTTTAAAGCTGTTGTATCTTCAATATATATTCTTACACTATCCGGTGTTACCCGTAAATATTCATTCGTAAGCCCTTTTGTTAAACTGAAACCTCCCACGGCGAAACCGCTGCGGCTGCCGGCTGCTTTCAGGGCAGGATCGTCCGCTACATAAATACGGACACCGCTGTTATATACTGCCAAAACAGTATCGCCTGTTTTGTTGATTACATTCAATATCGGCTCGTCAATACCAGCAGAAGGATCGGCTTTTATATCCAATTTGCCGATTGGAGATGAAGTACCGACACCGACTTTATTGGTGGAATCGACAAGGTGAACATTTGAGCCAGTTTTAGTCCATACATCTCCGCCGGAACTCAGATTTATCCATTCAGTTCCGTTGTAGAAAAAAAAACTTAATTCATCATTATCAAATACCAGTAGTCCTGTTGCCGGATTACTGATAGTATTTCGCTGAATTGTGGTTAACCGGGGAACAAGCATGCCTTTTGTCAGTGATTTTACATCGAGCATTGCCGAACTGTTAGCGGTATAACCGTCATCGTCAGTAATAGCCACGTTCTGGGCAGTAACAAAGAACGAAAATAAACAGAATGTAAAGGATAGCGCTGCGCTGATTGTATTAACCTTGTATACGTGGAGATCTGTAATTTTTTTCATGACAATAAGAATTAATAGTGGAAGAACTTTGTAAAAATTTTAAGTTGCTTTAGCTACAAGCCGGGCTATTCTTTCTGCACTTGACTGGAGCGATTCCAGTCCTTTCTGCACTCTTTCCAGAATCTCGGAATGTATTTTTTGCACATCCAACTGGGTTTTTTGCACATCCAACTGGGCTTTTTGCACATCCGTCTGGATTTTTTGTACATCGAGAATAGATTTCAGCACCTTACTGTTTTCTTTTCGTACATCACGTATAAACCATGCAATAGTAACAATGCCGACAATAAGGGTCATAAACCCTGCAACGATTGTAACATAAGTAATTGTGGGTTCCATATTTATATTTTTCAGGGTTTATTCAGTAAAATTTAAGTTACAAATATAATTAATTTCATAAATTCCTAAAGCAGCGGAATTATTTCTTTCAAATTTACGATTTTTTTTATTGCACAATGTTTTTTCGTACGGTGCATGGTTGCTATACTGAAAACGGGATAAAATGGATTGACTATTGTATCACAATTTTTCTAATATTAACCGTGTTACTTTGTGCATCAATCAAATGAACAAAATAAATTCCGTTACTATATAATATATTTAGCTCAACATAAGATTGCTGCTGATTTATTGGAGTTGCAAAGACAACCTGGCCATATAAATTAGTAATTTTAAGAGTATAACCTGACATTGTCGAATAATCACCATAATCAATAATAATATGGTCATTTGCAGGGTTTGGATAAATGTCTATACATGATTTCATATTTGCCATACTGTTTATTCCAAACGGTATATCGTCAAGTAATGTTACGGTTGCACCTGATGGTATAGTGTCAGATATGATTACCCATGCTGTGTTCGTCCTTACCGGCAGGTTGAAATCAAAATAAATGTCTGTAAAATTCATCAGCAGTGTGCCAAATGGCAGTGTATCAAAGGGCGCTATAGCAAACTTTACAAATCCATGGCTGTTTGTTTCATCCGTTATGCTATCAGGCAAATTAATATTATTGAATGTGAATTTCAATATAGGGCTATTCTGTCCTGTTACATCTAATTGGTAGGGATGGCTGCCGGCAATAAATTGTAAAGACGATATGTCAAACACTGACGATAATGTGTCAATTATAACTGCTTTGTACGCTGTATCCGTACCGGTGTTTTGGAAGCGTATTGTAAAATTTAACATAGTTCCGGGTTGTACATAATGATTTTCTGTAATGCCTGATGGTACTATTTGTTTATCGTTAGGGTCATAGCTATCCCTGATTTCCTGGCAGTCTTCCGCTATAGCCACATTGTCGTCATCAACAGGTTGTTGTGTTATAAAACCCATGCTGAAACTTCCATTAACATTAGTACCACAGGCTTCAACTACATCATTTGGGTGTGAATTGCCAGGATGTCCGGGACGCTGGTCAGCTTCAACTCGAATCGTAGCTCCTTTGGCATCTATTATCAATTCTAAGCTATCACCTCCGGCTAACTGGAAAGTTCCGGTTTGGGCAAGTACTCCATCAGCAAATATGCGGTATTCGCTAGAACCTTGCATATTTCCTTCTCCGGGATCTCCTGTATTAATAATTAAAAAATAAGCTATACTGTCCTGAATACAAGATCCCGTTACCATTACACTGCTATGATCCCAGACAGCAGATGTATCCTGTAACTGATACAGACAATCGTTTTCGGGAAGTATCCATGCTTTTGTGCATTGTGTAAGACCTGTAATATCAGTTATACATGAAACACTATCAATAATATGAATAGTACCACATTCTCCTGCCGATAAAGCTCCGATATTAAAAACAAAGTTGCTTTCACCATTTATTGTATAGCTATAGTTTGCACTATTTAATTTAACAAACTCAGGAAATTCAACTATTACTTCTACATTATCTGCTTCAGCCTGTCCAATATTGCAATAAAATACATAAGTATTATTAGTAAAACACCTCCTGCGGCGGTCACTTGATACATCTACCGTTAGTATCGGACATTCAGTAACGATATTGGCAAAATCAAAACAACATGTATCAAACCCTAAAGAATCAAATGAAATAGTATAATATTCAGGATTATTGGGACAATTCTGATTACTGAACATTGGAGATATGACTTCAGGGATAACTTGTTTTATTTGATGTGTCCCGGTATCAGTAAAAACATGGTAATTTCCACTTGTATCAGAAATTCCGTAGAAATTGCCCGGTTCAGTTTTAATGATTATGTTGATTAATGGATTTTCATTTACATCTTTTAAACAATTACCATTCAAATCATTAAAAATCAAACCGCTTATTTTATTTGAAGGAACAGTTTCGTTGTATAATGCTAAAATTTCAGAAGAATTCAGAATCCGGTTATATATTCTGATATCATCCATATCACCCAGAAAATAACTCATATTGTATTCATTGTATTTTCCAAAGCATAGGGGGTCGTTGCTATGAATTGAATTGTTAATATGATTTGTATTTAATTGATTTTCAAGCACACCATCCACCCATATTTGCCATAGATTTGAATCGCACACACCAACTAAAAGGTGCCATTGAGAATCGAACAGAATAGTCGTAGAAGGACC
>JACQWN010000175.1:26698-29740 GCA_016209245.1 Bacteroidia bacterium | reverse complement strand
ACCTGAGGAGATAAATTCGTTATAACCATCTCTGCCGTCGAAAGTAGCTTGTCCAACGTGCGAGATATGTAATACAAAACCTTTATCCTCAACATGGTGATATTTACCAACAGTAACACTAGTAGAACCTGTAAGAGGTGATATTAATTTTATCCATACACAAACACTGACCTTGTTAGTATAGTTTAAATTATTTGTTCCACAATCAATATAGTCATCAATTCCATCGAATGAATATGCATGGTTAAATCTGCCGAATCTATCGGTTTGTTGTATCACTCCATAAGTAACACCATTATTCCCGTTCCCGCTTTCATCTATAGCATTGCCATTAAACGGCCAGTAACCAACAAGTCCGTTTGTCGGGATTTGTGGAAAAGCATTAACTGATAATGCTAAAATTGCAATTGTAAAAAACTTTTTCATTATAGTTCATTTTAATATTTTACTGAATTCAAGTAATAAATGCAACTGGTTGATTTGACAAATATAGTGATAAAAATTTAATTGCCTGTTATGTATGAGAATTAAGAAAGAATATCAGCAGGATCATTTACGATATTTTCATTGTCCTTACTCATATATATATATATATATATATACTATTTTGGTGCAAAGATAGCAAATGTATCGGAAAATATATGTAGATTTGCACCAAAAAATACAAACATAATTCAGTAATCATGGAAACAGTCTTAAGCGGCATCCGTCCTACCGGAAACCTTCATTTGGGTAACTACTTCGGCGCTCTGCGAAACTTTGTAAAAATGCAGCATGAACATAATTGCTACTTTTTTATTGCTGATTATCATTCACTTACCACTAATCCTGCACCGGTCGATTTACATGGAAATGTCAGACAAGTATTAATTGAGTACCTTGCAGCAGGGCTTGACCCTAACATTTGTACATTATATATTCAAAGTAATTTACCTGAAGTAGCCGAGCTTTATTTATTATTCAACATGAACGCTTACCTTGGCGAACTTGAACGTACAACTTCTTTTAAGGAAAAACTTCGTTCCCAACCCGATAATGTCAATGCCGGTCTGCTCACATACCCGGTACTTATGGCTGCCGATATATTAATTCATAAAGCGAATAAGGTGCCTGTTGGAAAAGACCAGGAGCCGCACCTGGAAATGACACGCAATTTTGCCAAACGGTTTAACAGAATCTATAAAGTAAACTACTTTCCCGAGCCGGTCGCATATAATTTTGGTGATGACCTGATAAAAATTCCCGGGCTTGATGGAACCGGCAAGATGGGCAAGTCGGAAGGAAACGGAATTTTCCTTGTTGACGACCCTGAAACAATCCGTAAAAAAGTAATGCATGCAGTAACCGATTCAGGTCCGACCATAATGAACCAGGAAAAACCCGAACCTATAAAAAATTTATTCACAATAATGCAGGCAGTTTCAAAACCTGATACTATCGCTTATTTTGAAGAAAAATACAACAAATGCGAAATCAGGTATGGAGAAATGAAAAAACAATTGGCTGAAGATATTATTTCCTTTTGTAGTCCATTCAGGGGAAAAATTTTAGAACTTCAAAAACAAGACAAATATTTGCATGAAGTTGTCGGAACAGGAACTGAAAAAGCCAAAGCCAGCGCTTTAAAAACCATAAAAGAAGTCAGAGAAATAATAGGGTTCAAACGTTTCTAAGTAAATGAAGATAAAAAAACCTGAGAAACGATTGCAGAAATTCTGGGGAAAGGTTGACGAAAAACATATTCTTTCTATCCTTCCGTTCATCGAAGGGAAAACAGTGCTCGATATCGGGTGTGGCAATGGCTCTACTACTGCCATGATATACAAAAACATGCCCGGTGTGGTTTGTATTGGCATTGATAACGATAAAGCCGAAATTGAAAAGGCAAAATTATTATTTCCAGCCAGCACTTTTCAGGTCGCAAATGCCGAGGCGCTTCCTTTTCCTGATAATTCATTCGATAGCATTATTATCAGGGATGCTCTGCACCATCTTTGCAAGGAAACTGATGTGACCAAAGTTGAAAGCGAAATATTCAGAGTTTCACATCCGGGAACCATGATCATTATCTTCGACCCGAATATTTCTTTTCTTTTACGGTTTTACAGATTCCTGATTGCACATCATGACCCTGAATGCAGCTTTGAAACCGCAGTTAAAATAATGACGAAAGCCGGCTTTCAAAAAAAACTGCACAGCTTTAATACTATATTCAGTCTCCCGTTGAGCGGAGGTTATGTGGGAATAAATTTTGTCCCGGATATTAAATTCATCCAGAGTTTTATCCTATGGAGCGAAAACCTGATAGAAAGGCTTTTTAGTAAATTGAAATTAGGAAGATATTTATGTCTGAGGTATCTTATTGTAGGTGAAAGGAATGTGGGAATGTAGAGACGTCCAAATTGGGCGTCTCTACATTCCTACATTCCTTTCATATCATCCGACCATTCCAGCAGAATCCTTGCAATATTCGTAGAATGGCTGCTTATAACCCTTAACAGGTCAATAATTTCAAGGTGAACTTTTGAGCTGGCGATTGACTTATCAATATCGGCCAATAAACGCTCAAAATGGTGGCGTTCAAATTCTCTAGCCATATCGGCATACTCCTTATACTTTTCTTTCATGGCACGTGCCTTCTCCAGATTTACATCCCTAAATACTTCTATTGCCCTGCTTATCTGCTTTAATACTTTTATGTGATAATCGTATATTTCCTTTTTCCCGGCTTCAGAAAAATCAATGTCCGATTCCGCCCATTTAACCGCATGATGATAAATATTTGTAGTCACAATATCCGCAATCTGTTCAAGCTCTTTGACGGTGTACATCATCTGAAAGGCTTCATTTACCTGTTCCTGATGGATATTTTGATGAGTAATAGCTACAAGATAATCCTTAATATTATCACGCAGAAAATCAACTTCTTTTTCCTTGCCGGCAATCGCCTCAATTATTTTTTTATCCTTGGCGATTAATGCGGGAATAATATCTTTTACTATTTCCTGCACGATTAAGCTCATTCGTAATACTTCCTGCTTT